>JAUSPW010000386.1 GCA_030652635.1 Pseudohongiella sp.
CACTGCAACGCCTGTTTGATGCCTTGCAACATCAGGGCCGGGTATGCCGGGTACTTGCCACCGATCTGACACCGGCGCTGTTAATGACCACGGAGATGTTGCCAGCCTGGCGTGCCGTTTTTCCATTGGCTACTTGCCAGCACGAGCCATTGATACCAGAAAAGATGCGGCAGGCTATTGAGGCCGATGCGGCGGTACAGACCTTTGTGCGTCGACGTCTGGATGTGTCGGGTCCGATCACGGCCATGCAGTTAGCCGCCCAAAGTGGAATCAATGTTAAAAAAATCGACATGGCGCTGCTGGGTTTGGAACGTGAAGGTTTTGTGTTCCGGGGTCGGTTTACGCATGCCAATGTCGCCCGTACCGATGACGCTTCGCTGGAGTGGTGTGAGCGGCGGTTATTGCAGCGCATACACCGTCATACGCTGGATGCCCACAGGGAATCAATCAAACCGGTTTCCTTGCAAGCTTACACACTGTATCTGTTTGAGCTGCATGAGTTGCGCACTCAAACCATCAAACCCAAACCGGTGCCTTTGCCATCGGGTCCTGAAGCCCAGGCTTTATTGCAACGCACCATGGACAAATTGGATGGTATGTCAGCACCCGCCGCGTCCTGGGAAGGCGATATTTTGCCGGCACGTTTGAGTTTTTATGATCCATCCTGGCTGGATCTGCTCTGTGTCAGCGGTCGTCTGGGGTGGGGGCGTTTTATCAGCCCGACGCAGTTGACAGCGGTACGTGCAGGCAGCAAACGCAGCGGCGGACCGATCAAGTCCACGCCCATCACCATCGCGTCACGTGTGAATATGGATGTCTGGCAGCAGCTGACGGCACCCGTGCAGACCGTTGCGCCGGAGTTGTCTGCCAATGCCGCGTGTGTGTTTGATGATCTCAAAAAGCGCGGTGCCAGCTTTTTTAATGATATCCGGCAGCGTACCGGCTTATTGCCGGCGCAGTTGGAACAGGCGCTGTCGGAACTGGTTGCCAGTGGTTTGCTCACCAGTGATGGCTTTACTGGCTTGCGTGCGCTGCTGACCCCGGATGCGCGCAAACCTTCTTTACGCTCCGGGGCATTAATCGCCAATGCCGGCTCCGCTCGGCAGCGGACTCGACGAACGGGTTATAGCGTGGAGGACGCCGGACGCTGGTCATTGTTGTACAAACCTGAACCGGCTGATCTTGATGAACAGGCTTTGGAAACCCTGGTTTCTGTATACCTGCAGCGTTGGGGAGTTATCAGTCGTCAGATTGTTGCACGTGAAAGTGTCGCGCCCGCCTGGCGGGATCTGTTGCCGGTGCTGCGGCGTCAGGAACTACGTGGAAATTTGCGTGGTGGCCGTTTTATTGAGGGCCTCGGTGGCGAACAGTTCACCTTGCCAGAGAATGTTGCACCCTTGCGAGAGGCTGCAAAAAAGCTGAGCGAGCGCAAAGCATTTCTGGCACGCGCAGGCAGTAGCGAGATCGAAAAAACCGTCAGTGATTTTAATGAGGCGAGCTACTGCAGCTTGTCAGCTGTCGATCCGGTCAACAATCTGCTGCTGTTTCTGCCGGATGTAAAACTTGCCAAAACCGCTCGCAATCGTCTGTTGTACAAAGATGGTGTGCCGATTGCGGTGTTGGATAACGAGCAGGTCAAATTCCTGCGCGAGGTGCCTGATGAGTGTCAGTGGGCATTGGAGCAGTTGCTTAGACGTCATGAAGTAAATCCGCGCCTGCGCAGCTACCTTGCCTGAGTGCATCAGGGTCAATTAACGCAGTTCTGCCGGCACCAACAGCTGTGTTACGCTCCGGATAACAGACAGATATTCCAATCCCGGGAGCCCACACATGAAGTTCTTATCGTTTAATCTCCGACGTTTTTCGCATCTGATGCTTGTGCTGCTGGTGTTTGTGGCGGGTAGTCAGCTGTCATCAAAGGCGTTTGCGCAGGCCACCAGCTGGGATGATGTGATCAGCGGTGCGGAGCATCAGACTGGCTATTTTGACTTCTATTACAAACCCGCTACCGGACAATTGCTGCTGAAAGTGGCGCGTTGGAATGAGGACTTTTTGTACGCCAATGCGCTGTCTACCGGCGTTGGTTCCAACGATATTGGACTGGATCGCGGCCAGGTCGGTGACAGCCGTGTAGTGCGTTTTGAGCGCCATGGCAATAAAGTTTTTCTCAAACATATCAATCTGGCGTATCGCGCAGACTCTGACAGCGCAGCTGAACGTCTCTCTGTTCAGGAGGCATTTGCCGAGTCCATTCTTGCCGGTTTTACCGTGCTGGCCAGCGACGGCGATGCGGTTCTGATTGATATGACGGATTTCCTGCTTACCGATGCACACGGTGTGTCAGCAACGCTGGCCAGCAGCCAGCAGGGCAATTACAGCGTTGATAAGCAGCGCTCAGCGATTTACATGGATCGCACTCGCAACTTTCCCTTGAACACGGAATTTGAAACCCAGCTGACTTTTGCCGGTAATCAGCCTGGCAGCCTTGTGCGCTCAGTCACACCTACGCCTGAAAGTATCACCGTGCGACAACACCATTCCTTTGTGCAACTGCCCGGCCCCGGTTACCAATCGCGCGCATACCATCCTGAGTCCGGTTACTGGTCGCGTGGGTTTATGGATTTTGCTGCGCCTATCAATGAGGATATGACGCGTCGGTATATTTCCCGTCACCGCCTGGAAAAACGTAATCCCAATGCAGCTGTCAGCGAAGCGGTGGAACCCATCATTTATTATCTGGATGCCGGCGTGCCAGAACCGGTACGCAGCGCCTTGCTGGACGGTGCGCGTTGGTGGAATGCTGCGTTTGAAGCCATTGGTTTTGAAAATGCTTTTCAGGTTGAAATCCTGCCGGAAGACGCTGATCCCATGGACATCCGTTACAACGTGATCCAGTGGGTACATCGCTCGACACGCGGCTGGTCATATGGCTCGAGTATTGTTGACCCGCGCACGGGAGAAATTATCAAAGGCAAAGTCACTCTCGGGTCATTACGCGTGCGGCAGGATTATCGCATTGCGCAATCCTTGATCGGACTGGCAACTGAAGGTTCAGATCAGGCGATTCAGGCCTTGGCGCTGTCGCGTATCCGGCAGTTATCTGCGCATGAAATCGGGCATACCCTGGGCATCGCCCATAATTTTGCTGCCAGCGTCAACAATCGGGCGTCGGTGATGGATTATCCGCATCCGTCGTTAGAGATCAGCGATCAAGGGGTTCTGGATGCGCTCAATGCCTACGATATCGGTCTGGGGCAGTGGGATTTCCAGACCATCAAATACGGCTACAGCCAGTTTGCTGACCCGGCTGAAGAGGCCACAGGTCTGGCTGCCATTCTGCAAGAGAACAAAGACGCAGGTCTGTACTACATTACTGATCTGGATACCAACGCCGACGGTGGCGCGCATCCGCTTTCGCATCTGTGGGACAACGGTGCCGATCCGGTCGAGGAACTTCAGCGTTTGTTGAATGTGCGTGCAGATGCCTTGCAGCGATTTGGTTCGGATAACCTGCGCGTGGGGCAGCCCTACGCCGAGCTGGAGGAAATTCTGGTGCCCTTGTATTTATTGCATCGCTATCAGGTATCAGCGGTGCATCGTCTGGTCGGCGGCACCTATTATGAGTATTCAGTTTACGACGGCAGTGCACCGCAGTCGCCGCTGATTGTGCCGGTCGATGCTGCCCGTCAAATGCGCGCGCTTGATGCGCTGTTGATGACACTGAGGCCGGAGTTGCTTGCATTGTCGCCAGACATTTTGTCCATTATTCCTCCCAAACCACCGGGGTATGGACGCAACCGCGAGAGTTTCCCCTTGCGCACATCGCTTGGTGTAGACTTTGCCACCATCGCAGAAACCGCGGCAGATCATACGATCGCCGGGATCTTGCAGGCTGAGCGGCTGGCGCGCATCAACAATCTGAATATGCTGGACAGTTCGCTACCGTCGGTTGAGCAGGTCTTGTCGCGCCTGCTGGACAATACGTTTTATGCGTCTCGTCAAAGTGCGCAGCTGGGCAGTGTGCAACGCAGCGTCAACAATGTTGTTTTGTATCGCTTGCTGGCGGTTCTGCAATCCGGACGTGTCGACAATCAGGTCAAAGCCATGATCAATCAGACGCTGATCAATCTTGATGAGTGGCTGGATGATGCCGACTCGGTGACGGATAGTGCATGGAAGGCGCACTATCAGATGGCGCGTGACGAAATTGAAAATCGCCTGGAACGCGGTGCTGAAAACAGTTTATTGAGTGCGCCACTGCCCATGCCGCCAGGCGCGCCCATTTAAAAACCCAAACATTATTGTGCAGGAAAATGATAGCGTGAAAACCATATTTGAATTGAAACAAGTTACCTTGCCGGTGCAGGGTGAAGACGCGCAGTTCCCGGTAAACAGGGTGTATTGCGTGGGTCGGAATTACGCAGAGCATGCCAAAGAAATGGGTGCTGATCCTTCGCGGGAAGCGCCGTTCTTTTTTGGTAAACCTGCCGATGCGGTGTTTATGCCTGCTGGCAAAGTACCTTACCCGACGCGAACCAAGGATTTACATCATGAAGTCGAATTGGTAGTGGCTTTAAAAGCCGGCGGTTCTTCTTTGACGCTTGAACAGGCGCGCGACGCGGTGTATGCCTATGCTGTAGGTATAGATTTTACCCGCCGTGATTTGCAGGCTGACGCCAAAAAACAGGGCCGTCCCTGGGATACCGCCAAAGGCTTTGATTGTTCTGGTCCTGTGACAGCGTTGGTGCCGGTCAGCAAAACCGGTTGGTTGGATAAAGGCGCCATCACACTTTCTTTAAACGGGCAGCCAAAACAACGTGGCGATCTGTCAGATCTGATCTGGAAAGTGGATGAGATTATTGCGGAACTTTCTACCTATTACACACTAAAGGCCGGTGATGTGATTTTTACAGGGACACCAGCGGGGGTTGGTGCTGCCAATCAAGGCGATGAGGTGGATGCAGCGATCGAGGGTGTAGGCAGGCTGGTTTTTAAGATGGCGTAAGCGCCGGCAAACCTGCAAACCACGCTTCAAGCATCAGACGTGCGGCCAGGCTATCGACTGCACCGCTGGATTCTCCGCGCAGCAACTCGCCGCGTGCGACAAATGAGGTGAGTCGTTCATCGATGCCATAACAGGGTTTGTGCAATCGACCTTCAAGTCGATTGCCAAACTTGCGGGCTCGAACCAGCAATTCACTTTCGCTGTCATCCATGTTCCAGGGCAAGCCCACCACAAATGCATCAGGTTTCCATTCGGACACCAGCTTTTCCAGCTGACTCCAGTCCGGGATACCGTCCTTCGCCGGCACAATGGGCAGCGCTTGTGCTGTGTTGGTCAGACTCTGGCCATAAGCCACCCCGATGCGTTTGGTGCCAAAATCAAAAGCCAGGATCTTGAGTGGTCGGGAGTATTTTTGTGGGTAGGCTTCCATGTTCAGATGCTAAGAATGTCCTGACAATGTGGATAGTTGGCTCAGGTTGACGCCCAGAATGGCTGCAGCTGCTTCGGCCATGTTTTTGTGATTTTCGGAAAACAACAGATCCGGATTGGCAGGCACTGTCAGCCAGACATTGTCGCTGATTTCCTGTTCAAGCTGGCCGGCATCCCAGCCTGCGCAGCCCAGTGCGGCAATATATCGGGCTGGTCCGCCACCGCTGGCGATATCCTGCAGAATGTCGCGCGACATCGACAGGCTGATCATGTCATTGATGGGCAGCGTGTATTCCCACTCGGTCCCGGCATCATGCAGAATAAATCCTTTGTTTTTTTCAACCGGGCCACCGGCCATCACCTTTTTGTCGCTGAGCTTTTGCACGATGTTGTCGCTGACTGCAATTTTCATTTCTTCCATCAGCCCTGTAATGGGCAGTTTTGACGGACGATTGATCACAACGCCGAGTGCGCCATTTTTATCGTGTTTCCATAAATAGGTAACAGAACCCTGAAAATGCGGATCCTGTAACTGGGGCATGGCAATCAAAAAATGGTGTTCAAGGCAGCTGCCATCTTCTGCTTTTATGTCAGAAAACGCACTTGATTCATTTTGCTTATGCATGAGCTATGCACACTCCGATAGTAGTCACAGGTTCATCTGCATGGTAACGCAAGCAGCGAAGCAACAGTCAGTTTGCAGGTGATGATATGGGGTCAAAATATCTATTTTAAAGCCCGTCTTGACTTGGCACAGACAAGGGCTACACTCAGGCCTCAGAGGGGAGTAGCTTTTCCGCCACGGTGTCGTCAACACGGCAGGTCAGTCAACAGACGCCTCCCGGTGCCGTGGGTGCTACAGTCATCAGCCCGTAACAATACGCGCTCAGGTGGTGACGGTAGTGCAAGCGAGACCTTGCCCTGGGGCAAGGTCTGTCTGCGAGAAACCCTCTCGTGCAATAACAAAAGGCCAATGTCCCTCCGACCTTGGCTTTTTTTATTGCAGGTGGCATCGTGGAAACTGTAGGAAATACCGGATTATGGCTGGTGTTTGCGGCGATTGTTGTCGGCATGCTGGCGCTGGATCTGTTTGTACTCAAAGGCGGACATCAACATCGGGTTTCGTTGAAAGAAGCCGCGGCATGGTCTCTGGGTTGGGTAACAGTCGCGCTGCTTTTTAATCTCGGGTTGTGGTGGTATCTCAACATCAATGCTGGCCCCGTGATCGCCAATGACAAAGCGCTGGAGTTTCTGACCGGGTACCTGGTCGAAAAGTCGCTCGCCGTTGATAACGTTTTTGTCTGGATGATGATCTTCAGTTATTTTTCGATTCCACTGGAGCTTCAACGTCGGGTTCTGTTGTACGGCATTGTTGGCGCTATTGTTCTGCGAACCGTCATGATTATGGCCGGCGCGTGGTTGATCACCGAATTCCATTGGATTCTCTATGTGTTTGGTGTTTTCCTGATCCTGACTGGATTAAAAATGGCGTTTTTTGCCGAGCATGATGGGGACCTGTCCAAGAACCCGATTATCAAATGGATACGCAATCACTACCCGGTTACAGAGCAATTGGATGGTGAACGTTTTTTTGTCCGGCATAACGGGGTGCTGATGATCACTCCTCTGTTTCTGGCATTGGTCCTGGTAGAAATTTCCGATGTCATTTTTGCCGTTGACAGCATCCCTGCGGTGTTTGCAATTACCAATGACCCGTTTATTGTGCTGACTTCAAATCTGTTTGCCATTCTGGGTCTGCGCGCCATGTACTTCCTGTTAGCCGATATTGGTGATCGTTTTGCGATGCTCAAATATGGGCTGGCCGTCATTCTGGTGTTCATCGGCATCAAGATGCTGATTGTAGACTGGTACAAGATACCGGTGATGGTGTCACTGGCAACCGTGGGGACTGTTTTGCTGGTATCGGTGATTGTGAGCTTGTGGCATAGCAAACGTTTTCCGCCACAATCACATTCCTAGCGGGTTCTCTACTGGCTGCTGAAGGCATTGCCTGGCCGGAAGCGCCAGGTGCGGATGATCTCCAGTAAATCGACGCTGCCACGCAGTTCGTCGGGAAAGGCGTCAAACGGTGCTGCCAGCCGGACAATATCCACTGCTGCCAGATCCAGTACTTGATGTCCTGAGCCTTGCAGCACCCGGATTTCAGCAACGCTGCCATCGGGTCTGATGGTCACCATCATACGCAGGCTACCAAAAATTTCATTCTGGCGAGCTTCATCGGGATAATGCTGATTACCAACCAGTTCTATACGTTTTCGCCAGTTGTCCAGATACAGGGCGTCGTGGCGCTTCTGTGTCGACGCCGATGAAATGGTGTATCGGCGTGGGCGATTGGCATAGGCCTGTTGCTGAATATCCAGCTGAGCCTGCAGGCTGGCAATTGCCAGCGCAATATCCTGAGGACTAGAGTGTTCAGACAATACTGAGCTGTCGTCAGGCAATTGTGATTCCATTTGCTGACGTAGCAGTTCATCGGCCTCTGTGGAGCTCAGTATCCGGATATCCTGAATCTGCTGCGCCGATGCAGCCGGCGTTGGGATGGGTTGCACTTCCTGTATTTGCTCATCATAGAGTACCGATTCAAACGGTGTTGCTGGTGCAATGCGTTCATCAACCGATCCGCTGCCAATCTGATTTTCTTGCGCTATAAAATCAGCCTGCTCCGGTGCGGTGTCGCTGCGATACTGGGCGAGTGTTATTTCAATAGCTGGCATGCTGGCGCTTTCAGTCATGAAGCTGAAACCCACGCCCGCAATGATAATGACATGCAGGCACGCAGACATAAACACAGTAAAACCAAAGCGCTCGTTGCCGAGATTGCTCTGGCTGGCCAGTGTATTTGCCTGGTCGTGTTTGCCAGTGTTACTGCTTGCCGGCATTGCTCAGTTTTTCCGCAATAATGGCCATCAGATCACCTGCGATATCGAGATTATAGGCAGCGTTGATTTCGCGTACACAGGTTGGGCTGGTGACATTGATTTCAGTCAGGTAGTCACCGATGACATCAAGGCCAACAAACAATAGGCCTTTGGACTTGATGGTGTCTTTGACTTGAGCCGCAATCCAGCGATCACGTTCAGACAAGGGTTGGGCTATGCCGCTGCCGCCAGCCGCCAGATTGCCACGCGTCTCACCAATAGCCGGCACGCGCGCCAAGGCATAGGGCACGGGCTCTCCATCGACCAGCAGAATGCGTTTGTCACCTTTGACAATTTCCGGAATATAGCGCTGTGCCATGATCGGGCTGCGGCCATGCTCGGTGAGTGTTTCAATGATCACGCTTACGTTGGCATCATCGGGTCTGAGACGGAAAATCGAGCTGCCACCCATGCCATCCAGGGGTTTGAAGATCACATCGCCATGCTCTTTATGGAACGCGCGTAACTTATCTGCCCGGCTGCTGACCAGGAAGGGTGGGCAACACTGAGGGAATTGTGTCGCGAATATTTTTTCATTGCAGTCGCGCAGCGACTGCGGTTTGTTGACAACCAGAGAACCCGCCTGCTCAGCACGTTCCAGCAAGTACGTTGAGTAAATGTAATTGTTATCAAAGGGCGGGTCTTTGCGCATCAGGATCACGTGCAGATCCTCCAACGGGCGTTGTTCGACCTCACCCAAGGTGAACCACTGATGCGGATCATAGGCAACAGACAGCTTTCGCATATGCCCCATGGCAGTTTCACCGGCAAGGTAAAGATCACTCTGCTCCATGTAATACAGTTCCCAGCCACGTTCCTGTGCAGCCACCAGCATGGCGAGACTGGTGTCTTTTTTGTAATTGATACGGTCGATAGGGTCCATCACGATGCCGAGTCTGATCTGCATGGCTGTATCTCTCTGAAAGCAGTAAGAAGTTCATCAAGTCCTGAATGGCGGGCATCATAACATGCTGTGCAAGGGTTTCGGGCACCGACCATGCTGCTGTGCTACAACCTTCACAGGTGACTGTCCAACAGGCTGATCAGGGAGGAAAAGCCATGCAGTGCAATACCCATGCAGTAAAAGAAGGTGCTTTTGAGCGAGGCAATCCAATCCCCGTTTGCAGGACTCAGCAACCGGTTCGGGTGCTGTTGGCGGATACTGGAGAACTGTTGCGTCAGCAGTTGGCCGCGATGTTATCCGATGCCAATTGCGAGGTGATGGCTGCTGCGGATGGCTTTGAAGTGTTATGCCGCTTGCCGGAGCTGCGCCCGGATGTGTTGCTGATTGCCAGTGACTTGCCTCGCCTCAGCGGTATTCAAGTGTGTTCGTTATTGCGGCAAAGCCCTGATTTTGCGGCGCTGCCGGTGTTGATCCTGACGGGAGCTAATGCACTGGTTGACAGGGTCAGAGCAGAATTGGCAGGTGCAAACGCCTGCCTGGAAAAACCATTTCGTCGCAGCGAGCTGCAGGCCGCCTTTAGTGCGGTGTTTGATGGGCAATTGAACCCGGGCAGAGCGAGTTCCACAGAGTCAGTTGATCATGTCTTGCCTTCTGATTGTTGATGACGACATTACGGGCGCGACGCAGTTTGCAGAATCTTTAAGGCTTGCGTTAGGTGGTCACGACAACATTGTGTGTCTGGCGGGTGTCAGCGCTTATCGCTTGTGGCGGCGCACAGGGCATGCCGATCTGATTCTGGTAGAACTGATGCGGCATCAGTCAAACGGGTTTTCAATAGCGGCTGCAATTGCCAGGCAATCAAAAACACCGGTAGTTCTGTTGAGTGATCGCAGGCAAATGTCAGACTTGCACTGGGCGTCTGCAAGAGGAATTCCGCGTGTGCTGAGCCGTCATCGAGGCCTTGCTGTTTTGGCGCGCGACATCAAGGTGTTGCTTGGTCGTGAGGTGAGTCCGCCCGTTGAGGACAAAGCGGTGTTGGCTGCTCCGGTCGGGATTGATGAGCTGTGTGCCAGCCCCTCTGCGGCCTTGTTGACGTGCCTGTATGAAGATCTGCGGCAGTGGAACCCTGATCATGGCGGTGAACGCTGGGTAGTGTCCACGCGGCAATTGAATTCGCTGAACTGGCTTAAAAACCTGTTGTGTTTTATCCGGCAAGCCGCGCTGCGCGATGCAATAAAAGGGCTGGTCAACCTGGAACACGCCTCAGCAGAGGCAAGCGTTTTTGCGCACCAACGGGTGTTGTTTTTGCTGATGCCCGAGCCCGCATGGGTGTTGCAAAAATTGGTCAGCGAGGTCGCTGAAGACATCTTGAATGACTTGCCGTTCGTCCAGGGTGTTAATGAATCAAGTTTGTTGACGGCTTCGCCACAGTTTTTGCCATGCAGGGACCTGCTCAATGCCATGTCGTTTTTGCCCGCAGCGGGAGCGGCAGTGGGTGCAGCAGGTCCCGCCTTAAATATTCGCGACTTCATTATACAAACACAATGTCTGCTCGCCTGGCAGCCACACTCAAACGCAGATGAGCTGCCAGCAGGTTTGGCGGGCATGATGTACGTTTTGGGCAGGCTGCCAGTTCGACCCACACTGGCAGAGGCGTGTTTGATGTTGAGTAACCTTGGCGCACCTCAACCATGTCGATTGTTACTGAATGCAAGCCTGGCTGAGCGCTATTTTTGCACAGGAACCGATGTGCCAGACGAGCACGATGGTGCGCAGCCCTCAAGCCCTTGGCTTGTTGATAACCTCGCGGCTATTGGCTACAAACTGGACAGTCAGGAGCCGTTCCATCAGCGCTTGTCACACGTGATGGTCAGTGTTTACAAACTGCGTGCCCGTCTGGATATGCAGGGTGAGCAATGTGAGTCTGTCCGATCAGCCTGGCGTCAATGGCAGATGATTGCAAGGTGTCTGTACGAATACTGCAGTCTGGGGGTTTTGCGATCCGGCGCATGGTCGGAGTTTGACCTTAAAAACCTGCGCGTGCATGTCCATGATCTGCAGCAGTGCGCAGAGCAAGGCAAACTGCCACCTGATCGCGTATTTCTAAGTTTGGCGGCGGCGGAGATTTGTACTGCAAGACGCTCTCAGGGCGGGGATCGATACGAACATCAAACACTGGCTGCCGGACTGCATCGTTTGCCAACGCCGGACACCATTGTGTCTGGATTGATGGATGACGTCAGGCAATCTGGTAGTTTGATGAGTGAAATTCGCCATGAGTTGCACTTGTTGTCGGAGATCGCACAGCAGTTGGGAGTAGAGCGTGTCGAGAGTCTGTCGCGGCTGATGCAGGACGTTTACCAACTGCTCAGCAAACAACCTGATTTACTGCGCCGCAGGGACTTCAAGCTGACTTTAAATCGGGCTCATCGGGTGTTATGCCGCGTGCTGGATCAGGCGGCCGCGTGGCAGCCCTTGACTGAGCGCGGCTTGGAGTTGTCTGTCAGGAAAACCATCAATGCATTGTTTGAGATGTTTCCTGAACAGCAATCCTCGCGGCAAGGGCAAGAACCTGAGCGCGCGGAGCGGGCTTCAGCGCCTTCTGTTACCCAAAACGCAAGCCTGGCACAGTGTGTTTCGATTAATCGCCGCCTTCGTCTGTTATTGCGTCACCGGCGGAATCTGGAGGAATACCGTAGTCTCATGCTTGAACTTTTGCGCGAGCAACACACCTTGATTGCCACATATCTTCCCTATCAGCCGTCTGACTAAACTGGCTATAATGCTGGCTTCTTGAACCAAGTAGTCAGCGGGTTACAGTGTTGTGAGATCTATCGGATTTATCTGGGGTGTGGGTGGTATTTTGCTGCTGCTGTCTTTTGCCATTGTCAGGCTGGGCGGTGTGGCTCTGGAACTTAATACCTATGATCTTTCACTTATGCAATGGCTGCTGATGCTGGGCTGGTTCGCCTATATGGTGTGGGCTGAGGGATATAAAGGATTTCATCTGGCATTTGCGCCGCGTGTTGTGGCACGTGCCAGTTACCTTGCTGCCAATCCCAAGTTTGTTCACGTGTTGTTGGCACCGCTGTTTTGCATGGGATATGTACATGCCACACCGCGAAGGCGCATCATGTCGATTGCACTCAGCTGCATGATTGTGTGTTTTGTGCTGCTGGCTCGCATGCTCCCGCAACCCTGGCGTGGCATCGTGGATGTTGGTGTTGTGGCGGGACTGGTTGTGGGTGTTGCTTCGATTGTGTATTACCTCCTGCAATTGAAGCAGGCTGGTGCGGCCAGTCTGCCGGTACCTACAGATGTCCCGGTCTGAGCAGCCGACTGAAATTTCTGCAATCGGCGCCAATCGTATCGGCGCCAAAACAGTCTGCGCCATCATCGTCACCTGGCAGCCTGAACTGTTATCCCTGCAAAACTTGCTTGATGCATTATCAGAACAGCGCTGTCCCATTGTTCTGATCGATAACGGCTCATCAAATTGTGCAGAACTGCGTCAACTGCTTGAGCAATTGGCAATACGGTATCCTGGGCAAACAACCCCCCAGCTGGTGAGCTGGTCTGAGAATAAGGGGCTGGCAACAGCACTCAATGAAGGTTTGCTCCTCGCACAAGCCAATGACTTTGCCATGGCCTTGTTGTTTGATCAGGATAGTGCAATCAGTGCCGGGTTTGTGCCGGCCATGATCGCTCAGTGGTCTGACTTGCAGGCACTGCAAGAAAGTGGTCAGTATCACTTGCCGGCTGCCGCCATTGGCCCGCGCCTGCAGGACCCTGACAGCGGTCGTCGCACCGCGTTTCGTTGTTTTCGCTGGCGCAATCGCTCCGACAGCCCTGTCCCCGGGTTTCCCGGTCTCTATAAAACAGACTTTCTGATCAGCTCTGGCACATTGATCTGTATGAAGGCCTTGTCTGTGATTGGCCAGATGAAAGATGAATACTTCATCGATAACATTGATCTCGAATGGTGTTTTCGGGCGCGTGCGCGCGGCTATACCTTGTATGGCACTGACCGCGCGATTTTGTATCATCGTATTGGTGAACCCAGCGCGAATCCCTTGGTTCAAAGCGGGCTCATGGTGCAACACAGTCCGTTGCGCAGTTACTACTCCACACGCAATCGTCTGCACCTGCGTCGGCAAAGTTATGCTCCCTTTGACTGGAAGCTGCGCGACAGCGTGCGCTTTGCACTCAAATCGTTCTGGCTGACACACTTCACCGCAAAACGTGCGGAATATCGCCAGCAGATTCAACGAGGCATTGAAGATGCGGAGACGCTGCTGTGAGCGGTGCTGAGCAGAACACAGTGTACTCGACGGCGGTTGATGCGCCGTCCGATCAGATCCCCAGCCCTGGGCCGTTGATTCTGGTGTTGCTGCCAGTTTTTAACGGTGCTGATTATCTGGGTGAACAGCTGGATTCCATTCTGAATCAGACGCATCAGCATCTTATGCTGGTGTGCAGAGATGACGGTTCCAGTGATACCTCACCCGCCGTGCTTGAACACTACCAAACCCTTCATCACGACAGATTTCTTGTCATAAAAGACCACAAAGGCAATCTGGGCGCCAGCGGCAGCTTCTCTGCACTCATGCAGTGGGCATTGGTTTTTATGCAGTCCACTGAGCAGCAGGTGTATGTTGCGCTGGCGGATCAGGACGACATCTGGCATGTCGACAAACTGGAAACCACGCTAAACGCCATGAGCAACATCGAAGGCGGCGAGCTTCCTGTTTTGATTCACAGTGATCTTAATGTGGTTGATAAAGAGGGGCGGCGTTTGTCTCCGTCACTGATGCACTTTCAAGGCCTTGATCCCACCCGCACAGCGTTTGCTGCGCAGCTGATCAGCAACACTGTGACGGGTTGCACCGTGTTAATGAACAAAGCCTTGTTACAAAAAGCATTGCCAGTGCCTGCTGACGCGGTCATGCATGACTGGTGGTTATCACTGGTTGCCAGCTGTTTTGGCAAGTTGGTGTTTATTGAGCGATCCCTGGTCGAGTATCGTCAGCATGGACGCAATACACTGGGGGCACGTGCCTACCATCCCCCCAGCTTGAGTCTCAAAACCTTAGGCAAAGTCTTCCAGGCAAAACAGCAGCCGGAGGCGCAGAAATTGTTTGAAGCGGTTGCCGCTCAGGCACGTGTTTTCCACCAGCGATTTGCACCGGAGTTGACTGCGGGCAAGCTCAATCAGTTGCACGATGTCATGCGCCTGCCCACCCTAGGACTTTGGGGGCAACGCCTGCTGTTTCGACAACTCCGGCGCAAGCGCTAAGACAGATTGCGTTGCAACCAACGTTTCAGGCGCAGTGTGTGACGTGCCAGATACGGCATCTTTGCCAGCATCTCCGGTGTGATCGGGAACTGCTGTACCCATTTATCTGGTTTGATCCACACAGGTTGCCTGTAGTGTATTTTCTCTGGCGTGCTGTGCAGTGGCGTGTAATAACGACACGCATCAAAAAAGTAATGCGTCACTTGAGAATGCCGGGTGCGTTGATGGTCTTTTTGCTCCGCCCCGCCATGCAGCAGGTTGGCGTGCCAGATCAGCGCATGGCCTTTGGGCATGATGCCAAATGACTGCTTGATACCAAGTGTGCTGACATAGTTTTCCATAAAACTTTCGTAAGCTGGGTAGTGTTCGTAGCCGGGCGCCAGGCCGGCATCCTGCATACTGAGTTGTGGTAATTTGTGTGTGCCCGGGTAATAGCGCAATGGGCCGTTGTGTTCATCAATATCCTCAAGCGCGACCCACACCCCCGCCATAAAACCATTCGGCATGCTGCTGAAATGAATGGTGTCGGAATGTATTTTCTGTTGCGTGCCAAACGGGAAATTCAAAGTCTGAAACGGGCGCGGCTGGCGACCAAACAGTTGCTCAAGGGCAGCAAGCACTGATGGATGTGTTGCCAGCGTATGTGCGGGTTTCACGAACTGCCAGGCATCCTGAATCCGGGCACCAAATGCCGGTGCACGCAAATGCTCAGGGTTATAAAGCGGTTGCAGGGTGCTGACCAACTCGTCGATACAGGCTGGGTCAAAACCAAAATCCACGATCACGTAACCGTTTTTTTCAAAATAATCTATTTGTTCGTCACTCAAAAAATCAGGGCTTGCACCTGATCTACTGCTTCGCTTGAACATACTGCCTCTACTGTTGTTTGCGACGCGCATCAAGAATGCGCTCAATACTTTGCAGGCGTTGGCGCATTCGCTCGCCCACGGCCGCTGCAGAAAATTCCTGTTGGATGGTCTTGCGTGCCTGCTCGCCAATTGCTTTGACACGCGCAGGATTATGCGCGAGATCTCGCATTTCAGTTGCGGCATGATCAACGTCGGGCACTGCCCAATGTTGATGCGCCTCATACGGGCCATAATCTTTGCCCAGTTTTTTGAGTGTGTACTGAATGGCGACACAGTTATTGCTGCGCATGTACTCAGTGTTACCAGACCAACCGGTCAGTAATGCAACTTTGCCCAGCGACATTGCTTCTGCAGGACCCAATCCAAAACCTTCTGCATGATGCAAAGACACATAACAATCACAACAATTGATCAATGAATCAATTTGCGCCCGGTCAAAGTGAGTATCGAGCAGTACAATGTTTTGATAATCACCGACCAGGCTGCGCAATATCTTCAGGCTGCCTTCGTCGGCATTGTTGATTTTTATCAGCAACTGCACCGAGGAATCGTCGGCTGCAAAGGCTTTCTGGAACGCCATGATTGAGCCGAAAGGATTCTTGCGCTGCGCAATACTGTGCGTATCAAACATGCTGATAAACACAAAGGCCTTATCGGGAATTCCAAAGTACGCACGTGAATACTGGTGCGCGCTATCAACATCAACGTTGATGATATGTGGAATTGTGACCACCGGGATGGGTGATTTTGCTGCGACAGCCTGATTGACATACGCCGACGGTACCCACACTTCATCCAGCAGGTCAAAACTTTCCAGCCATCGGTCAGGGAACTCTGGCATTTCCCACGCCCAGAAACCGATGTTGTAGTGCTGCCCAAACCAATTTTTGCCCAGATCTTTCATGACGCCGGGGGTATGATCAGCATTGATGTGGATGAGATTGATGCCATAGCGCGGCTTGGAAATTTCCCGGTGCTGCCAGCGCAGGTTATCCATGCGTGATGGATTACCCTTTTCGTAGTTCAAAATACCAAACGGCACCCCGGAGGCTTCCAATGCGGCGGCGTTGCCGCGCGCTGCTTCGCCAACGCCCATGCTGGCGCGGATATAGGCGATCAGGTGCACACCACTTTCATTTGTTGTTGCTGCGGCGTCGGGTACCACCACCGAACTGGCGCTTGGCACTGGTGCCAGCACATAGTCTTCGCGGGTCAAATCCATATTAGGATTAAAGTAAGGATCCCCGCCCAGAAAGCGATGCTGCCAGCGATCCCACATGGCCTTTTCATCTTGCCCGATGGGTTTGCTTTGGCGGCTGACACTTTCGTGATGAATCAGTCGGCTGTGAGGCGTCCACACATTCCGAAGTCCGGCTTCCAGCGCGCGCATACACAGATCTATGTCGTTGCCAACAATCGACAGTTGCTCATCAAAGCGCCCGAGTTGTTCAAAGCGGTCGCGCCTGATCATCTGGCAGGCACCGGTATTGCCGGATACCTCACGAACACATTTATCCAGCTCGCCGTAAATGCCTTCGCCGGGCAGCTGCTTGTGGAACAAGTGCCGGGCACCGCCACCATGATCCACCAGAAACACGCCACCATGCTGTATCGCGCCATTGGGATACAACAGCAGCGCACCGACGGTGCCCACATCGTCTCTTAATGCTTGCGCAACCAGTTCTTCCAGCCAGTCTGGCTGAATAATCTCGATATCATCATTCAGAAACAGCAGCAATTCGCCGTGGCTTTTGTCTGCCCCGATATTGTTCAGGCGTGACCAGTTGAATGCTTCGTTACAATCAATGACCACGGCGCCTTGCTCGTGCGCATACTGGATGCCATCCGGGAATTTGCCGCGGCTGTTATCAAGAATCACCACCTCGATGGCTGGATAGGTGCTGGTTTTTAAGGTGTCCAGACATGGCTTCAGGAAGCGCATATTTCCTGTGGTTGGGATAATGATGGATACCAGTGGTGTCTGCGCTACGCTCCACTGCACGCGTCGGCACTCACTGCCTTCGATGGGTTGAACCTTGGCGTGCAGCGCATGTTTTTCCAGATAATTTGCCAGTGCCTGGGTTTCTGCGGCCAGTTCACGCTCACGCGCGCTGGCCGGGCGTTCAGCAGCGCTCCATAAGACATCGGCGATGCGCGTCACGTCATTGAATCTGCACGGCAGTCCCAGTTCCAGCAATACGCTGAATCGCCAGCTTGAGGTTTGTGTGTCAACAGGGTGTGTATTGGTAACTTGCCTGCTATCAGCAAAATACACGTTGCCAATGTAGTTCTGACTGAGCAAACGATCTGGAGACCACTCCGTGGTAAACATGGGCGACACGGCATTGCCGTTGCTGTCAATCTGATCATGGTCAGAGTACAGCAGCACGGTGTTTTCCTGCCATGCAAACGCCACACGCCACAGGCAATCGGGTCGCAGCACGTCACCCGCAGCCAGCAAACACACCGCGGTACTGTTGCAGGCCTGCAGCGAAGGCCAGATGTTGTCCGGATTGATCAGTCTGGCGGCCGGCAACACGGCTTGCACTAGGTCATGCAGCGCTGCCTGATCAGCTGCCGGTGCTGAAATCAGGCATTCAAATTCTTTGCAGGTTTGTGCAGACAAGCTGATCAGCGTAGCGCGCAGTGCCGGCAGTTGCCGCGCGTCTGCATGGATAGAATCATCAAATTGCACCAGCACGGTGAAGGTCCGATCAGAGGGAATCGATGTCTCGGACTGGGCCTGTAATGCATCGGCATCTGGCGAGGTGTCACGCAGCCAGCGCTGATATACCGTTACTGACGGCTGAAAAATAAAGTTGCGCGATACCCGGTTCTGTTGCCCCTTTTCGTCACGCGCCACTAGGCTTATTTGATGCTGTCCCGGTGTCAGATCAGTGGTACTGATCAGGCGCGCAAAACCGATACGTTGAGCGTCTTCAAGCCGGTCATGGGCTGGCAAGGGATGGACATCGTAGAACAGATCCTGATCAACAAATATTTGTACGCTGACCACCGTGTTGCTTGACCAGGCCCAGCCTTGCACAGTGAAGTGATCGGGTAGCACGGTATGCTCAGCCGACGGCCACACAATGCCCGCCTGAATGCTTGAGACAGGCTGTTGCGCTGGGTGTTGAACAGCACCAGACAAGCTACTGGCTGTGCGTCGCGGCAAGACAGCGGCCACCAACTTGTTAAGACGGTGACGCATCCAGCGATAGGGCGCTGTCACTCGCCATGAAAACGAATTGAGGATTTCTTTGACGCCGCGATCCAGTTCTTCATGAGCCAGATTCAAAGAGATATAGTCGCTTTGCAACAACTGCAACTTGTGTTCTGTGCTTTGTAATTGTTGTTGCGTTTGGGCAATGACCGCGTTGGCATCGCCAAGTTCGCTGACTTTCAGGTTCAACTGCTCGCTTGTGTGGTTAAGCTGCCCCTGCGTGTCCGCCAGTGCTTGTTCAGTCGCTGCGAGCTGTGCGTGTGATGTCGACAGTCGTTGTGTGGTTTGCTCAAGTGCACGCTGTGATTCGTTCAGCTCGGAATGTAGCTGCTCGATCACACTGGACAGTTGCTGCTTGTCATTGTGCAGTGCAGAAATATCCTGCCGCAGCAGTTCACTGCCACGCTGCAGCGATTCAATCTCGCGGTGTAATGTCTGGTTGTTTTCTTGCAAGGTATTCGCTGCGGCGCTGAGTAAGTCAGCCTCGCTGCGCAGCGCTGCAAGGGCGCGCTGCAAGGTCAGAAACTCCGCTTTTTTAGCCTTGAGTTTTGCCTCGACCTGCTCAAGTTGATTGCGTGCTTTGTTGAGTTCTGCCGTGCGTGTATCCAGCAGTCCGTGGCTCTCACTCAGTTCGTCGTGCAGTTGAGTCAGCGCAGGTGTTTGATCAACCAGACCCAGCAATGCATTCCACTCGGCGCCACTCCAGCGCAAACGCCATTTTTCGAGCAGTCTGGATCGTGCGTCCGCACTGGGATGACCAGCCTGATAACGTTGCTGGTGTTGCTCAAGCATGGTGTGAGAATCGCCGCCCATACGGTAATAGGCGCCTACCTTGTTCAGCAACGTAAATCGGGTGTGTTCGGCGCATTGCAGCCAGAAATCCCAATCTTCATAAATAGGCAGAGACTCATCAAAACAGCAGCCCAGATCCAGCAGCTCGCGCGAAAACAGCGCCGAGTGAATAGGAATAAAGTTGTCGCGCCGCAGCGTTGTAATATCAAAAGGGACAGCGATGATGTCCTTGGTTTTGATGCCGTGTTCGCTGACCATTTGTGTTGCGCTGTAGACAACGTTGACTGCCGGCTCTGCCTGCATCACGCGTATGAGTGACTGCAGGTGTTTGGCATCAATCCAGTCGTCGTCGTCAAGAAACAACAGATACTCGCCTTGTGCAGCCTTTAAGCCGGCGTTTGCTGCTTTGGGTCGATCCAGCTGTTTGCCAGTACAGACCAGACGTAAGGTGATATGCGCAGGTAGCGTTGGTAGTGTGATTGCGCCAGTGCCAAGCGCATCAACCACGACCAGCTCAATATTTTTCCAGCTCTGTTGACACACAGAGTCCAGGGTTTGAGCAAGAGTCGGGCGGTTGACGCTGCGGCAAATAATCGAAATGAGCACAGGGCTTTTTTCAGAGCGCAAAGGTGAGTCCATACGTAGGTTCAGCGCAACATCTGCAGGCGATTAACCAGCGAACCCAGCACTTCTGCAATGAAGTTCAGAAACAGTGTGTCCAGTTCATCATTAAAATAGTCCTGAGATTGATTGCCGATCGCAAGAATGGCCAACAGGTTGTTGCCGTGTGTGACCGGACACAATGCTGCAGAGCGCAGGGCTGGCAACATTTCAGGGAACAGCAGCTGCGACGTTTCCTTGTCGAGTTGTTGGCACAGGACGCGTTTGCTTCTAAACAGCGAGGGGAAGCGCTTTTGAAATTCGCTGGCGGTGGCTGGTGTATCTACCAGAATCAGTTTGCAGGCATCAATGCCTGGCTGGGTCGCCAGATTGCATTCGGTGACACTGGCCAATTGCACCAGATTGTCCTCTTCCAGCAACATGAGTATCAGGTTGCGCGTGACACTGAACAGCTGATCGTTATAGCGGGCGTTTTCCAGCAGAGCATTAAGCGTATGTCGTGACTCAATGCTTCGGTCCCGCAAAATTTTTACCTGGCGTTCCAGCAGCGATACTGCCTTGCCACTTTCATGGGGTACGGTCATGTCAGCGAGCAGTACATCGCGGTCACTGAAAAAGTCAGGATTGGCTTTGAGGTAGGCAGCAACATCTTCGGCATCCAGCATCGGGGTTTTGTCATCACTGCCGGAGCCTCCCGACTTGCGTGCGGGCGAGAACTCATTGCTCATATCTGCTTCCTGTTAGGTTTGTTGTTATCCATTATGTTGTGATCAAGACTGCGCGTTTACAGCAGCAGAACCCCTTCATAAACCATGGTGGCGGGCCCTGTCATCAATACAGATGATTGCGCTCCATGCCACTCGATTTCAAGCTCGCCACCGGTCAGTATTGCGCGCACTTTGTTGTCCAGCAGCCCAGCGTTGATGCCACACACAACAGCCGCGCAGGTACCGGTGCCACACGCTTCAGTTTCACCCGCGCCCCGTTCAAACACGCGTAGCCTGATTGTACTGCGATCAATTATCTGCATAAAGCCGACATTGACCCCCTGCGGGAAGGCCGGCCATTGACACAAAACCGCGCCCAGTGTGGTGACGGGGGCGGTGTTGCAATCGGTTACGGTGATGACAATGTGCGGGTTACCCATCGACACTGCCTGAAACTGCACATCCGTCAATGTGTCCGAACCCGGCTGTTGCGGCACGCTAAGCGTGTAAAACGCTTGTTGTGATTCGATGTCAAACGGCAATGATGCGGGTGAAAAATCCGGCGCGCCCATATCGACGGTGACCAGACCGTTATGATGACTGTGCAGCTCCAGTAAGCGGTTCATGGTTTGCACTCTGATCGGGCTGCGTGCAATCAGCCCCCGATGCAACACATACCGCGCAAAGCAGCGCGCGCCAATGCCGCAATGTTCGACTTCGCTGCCATCGGGATTAAAAATGCGGTAGCTGAAGTCAGCATCCGGACGCAGCGGCGGGCCAATGATCAGTAGCTGGTCAAATCCGATTCCTCGCTTGCGATCGCCGAGCTGCCGCACTTGCTCCGGGGTGAGTTCTACCGGGTGCGAAATGGTGTCCAGCACAACAAAATCATTGCCGAGGCCATGCATTTTGGTAAATGGAATGCGTTGATATGCCTTGGATTGGGTCATGGTGTCAGTCTGCCAGGACTTGTTCGAGACTGAGCTGATAGTCAATTGTTTCCCTCTGGCGAACCACGGTGGCACGATCGTTATCGACCATCACTTCGGCCGCTCGGTTGCGCGTGTTGTAATTGGAACTCATGACAAAGCCATAAGCACCCGCCGAGCGTACTGCCAGAAGATCACCGGCGGCAATACTCAATGTGCGTTCCTTGCCAAGAAAATCGCCAGACTCACAAACCGGACCCACAACATCGTAGGTGTGTGCAGGTCGCAGTGCCTGTTCTGATGCAGAAAACTGTTGTCTGACCGGCACAATTTCTTGCCAGGCTCCATACAAGGAAGGTCTCAGCAAATCGTTCATAGCCGCGTCAATGATGGCAAAATGCTTGTAAGTGGTGTGCTTGAGAAATTCAACACGCGTTAGCAGAATGCCGGCATTGGCACATATTGATCGGCCAGGCTCCATGATCAGCGTCAGGTTGCGGCCTTGAATTTTTTCCTTTACCGCACGGATCAGTTCCCCCGGTTCGGGTGGTGTTTCCTGATTGTAGACCACGCCGAGCCCGCCACCGATATCAAGATGCTGAAGGTTTATGCCCGCCTGCGCCAGTCGATCGATCAAGGACAGAATCTTGTCGATGGCATCCAGATACGGCGCAATTGTGGTCAGTTGCGAGCCGATATGGCAGTCAATGCCCGTGATATCTATATGGCTCATGGTGGCGGCGCGCTGGTAAACCGCAAACGCTGCCGCGATATCGATACCAAATTTATTTTCTTTCAGGCCCGTCGAGATATAGGGGTGTGTGCCGGCATCAACGTCCGGGTTGACGCGCAAGGAGATGGCAGCGCGCTTGCCTGTTCGCTGAGCAACCGCATTGATACGATCCAGTTCGGCATCTGATTCCACGTTAAAACATAGGATGCCCGCGTTCAGTGCCTGCTCAATTTCGATTTCAGTTTTACCCAGTCCTGAAAAAATTACTTTGGCAGGATCTCCGCCAGCTCGCAGGACACGCGTTAATTCACCACCGGACACAATATCAAAACCTGCTCCGATACGTGCCAGCACGTTGAGCACGGCCAGATTGGAATTAGCCTTCACTGCAAAACAGGTCAGATGTTCAATGCCTTCAAAAGCCCGCTCGTATGACAGCAGGTTATGTTCCAGCGCTGCTCTGGAATAGACGTAACATGGGGTGCCGAATTGTTCCGCAAGCGCACTTAACGGCAGGTTTTCAGCTGACAGCTCGCCGTTCTGATATTGAAATGGGTTCATGGTGTCCTGAATCAGTGATCGGCAATATCAGAGATTGGGCGGGGGGTAAGGGTGCAGGTCGTTGCAGCGGCCCTTTTTGGCCGCAAGCACTCAATCCGCCTGTCGTCAGGCTGATGATAATGATGAGCGCTGCTCTGTACACCTGTTGAGTCCCCGTAGTCTGTGGTTTTGCCTGTTAAGTTGCGCGCGATTATAGCCGGTTATCCTCGGTGCGGCTAATCCAGCCTTAAAACATCAGGCTTTTTTGGCGTCAATTAGCCATCTGGCTAGTCGCTCGATGCGCGCACTTGTGCCACAGTTCGGTCTTACCAAACAAACAACAACATAGGTATGCTTGCCCGACTACAATCATTGGTGAGACGGCAAGGAGAATACGGATGCGGATTCTATTAATTGATGATCACGATCTGTTCCGTGAAGGGCTAAAGTATTTGTTGCCGGTACTGGACAACAAAGTTCAGTACTCCGAGGCTCGAGATCTGGACAGTGCGCTGGCGTTGGACCCGGGCATCGGGTTTGATCTGGTGCTGCTGGATCTCTACATGCCGGGTGTGGATGGCATGCAAGCGCTGAATCGATGTCGTGAACATTTTGAAAGTGCCAGTCTGGTGGTGGTTTCAGGTGAAGAGGATGCGCGCATCATCAGAGAGGCCATCGAACATGGCGCTGCGGGGTTTATTCCAAAGTCGTCATCACGCGATGTGCTGGTCAGCGCGTTGCAGGTGGTGCTGGGTGGGGGGACCTACTTGCCCAGCCATGCGCTTAAGCCTCTTAGCGCAGTCCGTCTGCCACAAATTTCAGCCAGCTCGATGCCTGACAGTGCGATGCCAGATAGTTCGATGTCTGAGAGTGCGATGCAGGACAGCGGACACACCTTGTCACGCCGCCAGTTTGCAGTGCTGATGAGGGCAATCCAGGGTAAGTCCAATAAAACCATCGCAAAAGAGTTGGATATTTCAGACCACACCGTCAAAGCGCACCTGTCAATGGCGTATCGCAGTCTGGGTGTTCAAAACCGCACCGAGGCCGTGTATGCCGCCGCCAAGCTGGGTTTTCAACCGGATCAGGCGGATCGGTATAGTCAAAATCCCTCCATTGAAGAGAGTCAGTTGCAGTGAGTCACTGGTTGTCAGAACCGATAGAATCCTTGCTCGCCAGGCAGGGGTTCCCTTTTTCTGACAACCAGGCTCAACAGCAGTTTGAAATCAAAACCGATGTGTTGATTGTGGGGTCCGGTTACGGCGCGGCTATGGCTGCGCTGGGCTTGCTGGAATCGCGACAGACCCCGACGCAACCCGTTGTGTGGGTGTTTGAAGCGGGCCGTGAGTATCTGCCAGATGATTTCCCTAAAACCATGTCGGAAATGCCTGGATATGTGGGTGTTAACACGCTCAATCATTCGGCACTGTGGGATGTACGCGTAGGAGAGGGGGCAGTCACCATCAGTGCGCGCGGTCTGGGCGGCACCTCTCTGGTCAACGCCAATGTGGCGGCGCGGGTAGAGGCAGAGGTGTTAGCGTACTGGCCGTGCAATGCTGAGATTGACTGGCACACTCGCCTGTCGCTGGTGTACCGCAAAATCGAAAAGCTGTTGGGTGTGAACACTAACCCATTGATCGCAAGTAATGGCAGCTTCAGTGCCATGGCTGCCAGCGCGGCAGCACTCGGCAGCAAGGCGGACGCAGCACCTGTGTCGATCAATTTTAATGGGCCTTCAGAGCACAGCGCAGATCATGGAAAGTGCAACCACTGTGGCAATTGTGTGATTGGCTGTCACTCCGGTGCCAAAGGCTCCCTGAATATGAATGCCTGGCCATTGGCGCGGCAGTTGGGAGCGTCGTTGTTTACCGGCATCCGAGTCCGCAGTCTCTATCCCATGGCGGATGGCAGCTGGCTGATTGAATGCGCGCCAACCGCCAACAGCAATGAGTTGGTGCGTGTTCACGCAGGGACTGTTGTGCTCGCGGCTGGCACCCTGGGCAGCACCGAGATTCTGAAGCGTTCCGCTGAACAAAAGGGTTTGCGCCTGTCAGAAAAATTGGGTCAACAGTTCTCGCTAAACGGTGATGCATTGCTTGCTGCGACCGGGCAGCGTCAGAAAGTGCATGACCTGGCATCGATACCTGGCGAATTGCCCGCCAGTACTCAGCCTGGCCCCACCATCAGTGGTATCGCAGCCATTGCGCTTGAACCTGCTGGTTCGCAAGATGCTTCCGGGCCGGCATTCAAGCAGCGCTTCCGCTTGGAAGATGCCTTGGTGCCGTTTCCTTTGCACCAGATCTGGCAAGAAATGATTGTGTCACAGACCTTGCTCGGGCGTTTTGCCGATGGCGTGCTTTCGGCCTGGCATACACAAAACCCGACACATGATCCATTGGCAATTTCCAATAAACTGGCTGAACATTCCCAGACCCTGTTGGTGATGGGCCACGACAACGCCAGCGGGCAACTGCGCTGGCACAAGGATGAATTAAAACCAGAGTGGCGACGCACACCAGGGGATTATTTTGAGCGTTTGCATGCCACGTTGTTCAACAAACAAACAGATGTTTTTGATGGCGGACTGTTTTCGCCCAATTTGATTTCACAGCCATTGCCGGCCGGTTTCGCCGGGATAGTTGAGGGTGCCGACGCGCTGCAGGGCACGTTGATATCTGTCCATCCACTGGGCGGCTGTTGTATGGCCGAGTCTGTAAACAACGGCGTTGTGAACACACGCGGTCAAGTGTTTATCAATGACAACACTGACTCCGATACCCTTGCGGTGTATAAAAATCTGTATGTGCTGGATGGCTCAATCATCCCGGGGGCAATTGGCACTAACCCGATGTTGACGATTGCCAGTGTCAGTTATGCGCTGGCATCAGAGATCTGTCTGCCGATGCTGTGCAAGCAGGCTGAATCACTGGCCAGCCTTCAGCCCGACGCCATGGATACCAACAGCTTTCCTGCACTGACCATGTTCAGAGAGATACCGGCAGGCGTGCCTTGGCCGATTCCCAAGCCTGATGCTCGTAAAGTTGAGGCGCGTTTTAACGAGCGCCTTGTGTGTCACGTGGATACCCTCAAACGCTCGGTTTTCCCCTGGAGTTCCGCTGCAGTGCCGAGGCAAGCGGATATACAGCGCCTGTTGCCGGATGTCCGCCTGCCGCCCGATATAAAAGCGCTGGTGCTTGACGTCAGTGTTGCGTTTTCAGGAGAACAATCGCTTGACCAGTGGATAATGCATCCGCATCACGGACTGCCAGCCCGAGCAGTGTTTAAAGCAGATACCGAAGGAGGTGTTTTTACGACTCCGGATGCCGATCTGGTGAAGCTTGCTGAATTGAATGGTCAGGTTTTTCTGGGTGTGGCAGATCAAAGTGCGCCGGGTGCCATCCAGCAAAACATTCGCCTGTGTGCTGCGGTACTCAGGTTTCTTCGCTACCGCAGTATGGACGTGCTGGTCAAACTGCCTGCCTGGTTGCAGGCGCTATTGCTGTCTGAACAAAGTTGGCGAAACCGCAAGGATGTGCTGACAAAACCTTCGGATAAAACGCTGCTGCAACAGCTCAAAGACTTTCTGAGAATAGCGCGTCTGCAATCTCAGCCGCGCTATTTGCGTTATGAGTTCAGTTCGGATCAAGGCCTGACGCTGGCCGGTAAAAAAACGCTGGCCTACAGCATTGTGTTGCCGGACCTGCTGGCGGCGCTCATGGTATTGCCGGTGCAGGCACAGAACAGCCGTGGCTTTTCCCGAAAACTCAACTTTGAAATTGATGCTGTGCGCATCAGCAATGGCCCTTCGGCCTTACAGATTACCTCATCACCCGACACGCCCAGTTCGGTCATGGCAGCCAGCGGCGTGGCCATGTATTTTTTGCGTATGATCATGAATACACATTTCTGGTCATTTGCTGCCCCGGCTTACAAACAATTTGCACAGCGCAGTGATATTGAAAGAGCGCCCAAACAAGGGCGATTTGCTGCACCGCCTGCGTTTATACACTATGGGCCGGGCGGAAAAAAACAAAGCCTGCCGCGCGAAAAGTATGAACAAAGCAACGGGCATGCGGGTAAACCACAGCCGCTCAGCCGCCTTGTTCGTTACCAGCCATGCGATGGCAATTCAGGCAATCGTCAAACATTGTTGTTGGTGCATGGTCTGGCGCATAGCAGTCGTGTGTTCTGGACTGACACCATCGCCTGCAATTTTGTGCAGTACTTTCTGGCGAGAAACTATGACGTCTGGGTGCTGGATCATCGCGCCAGTGCTAACTATGTCACCGAAATAAATCCTGATGATCGATGGGATGACATTGCCTTGGTGGACGTGCCTTGGGCGGTCAAGACCATTTTTAATCAGGTCAACCAGTTATCCCCACCCGGCGACGAGCGTCACATTCACGTGTTCTCGCATTGTATTGGTGCGGGCGCTGTTG
>JAUSPW010000388.1 GCA_030652635.1 Pseudohongiella sp.
AGCCCGGTGATGACCACCAGTTTGTCGCGCGGAATGCTCAGGTTCACATTCTTCAGGTTGTGGGTTCGTGCCCCCCGGATGGTGATCTTGTCCATGATGCCCTTTATGTGCGTCGCCAAATAAAAACACACAATTATGGTCAGTTCCCGCCGGAAGCGCAAAGGGCAGATTCTGGATCGGCGAGCATGAAAGTTTCATGCTATGCTCTTTGTGAATCGAACAAAGAATCTCGACGGGAAATGAGGAGATAACAACGTGGCAAGTCGCGGCGTCAATAAAGTAATTCTGGTAGGCAATGTCGGCAAGGATCCGGAAACCCGATACCTGCCCAGTGGTGGAGCGGTGACCAATCTGGCCATCGCCACCAGCGAACAATGGAAGGACAAAAATACCGGTCAGCCGCAGGAAAAAACCGAGTGGCATCGGGTGGTGTTTTTTAACCGCCTGGCAGAGATCGTCAACGAGTATGTGCGTAAGGGCAGCAAACTCTATATCGAAGGCAGTCTGCGTACACGCTCCTGGGAACAGGATGGCGTTACCAAATATGCCACTGAAATTGTCGCCAATGAAATGCAGATGCTCGACACGCGCGGCATGAGCGGTGGCACCAACGATGGTGAGTATGGTCAGGATGCAGAGCCCGCGTATCAGGGCGGCGGTCGTCAGCCGCAGGCGCAGCCTGCTTATGGCAACCGGCCGGCAGCTGCTCAGTCGGCACCACAGTCTGCCCCACGCGCACCGGCGCCAGCGCCAGCACGGCCAGCAGATTTTGACAATTTTGATGATGATATTCCGTTCTGATCGGATGCTTCCGTGAACAAGGAGCTGGGTGATCAAATGGAGCGGGGCGCAATTCTCAGGTGAAGTTACTCATAATCGGCGCGCAGAGCGGTGTTGGTGTCGAACTGCTCAAGCTGCTCAAGGAAAGACACATTGAATGGGTGGCACCGGAACCCGGGGCCATCAACATTCAGGATCCACTTTCGGCTGCCCGGGTTATTACCCAGGCGGCGCCCGATCAGGTCATTAATCTGGCTGCCTTTCGTGCGGGCAGCCAATTGGCCGTGCTTGAGGCAGAACAGCAGGCGCAGCGCTGTGATGAGATTAACCATCTACAGACAGCGTTGGTTGCCCAAGTGTGTGACCATCTGCATGTCCCCCTGATACACCTGTCGTCGGTGTATGTGTTTGGCGGCGAAAAGAAGCTGGCTTACAACGAACAGGATCCTCCTCGCCCTAATTGTGTTTATGGTCATGCGACCCTTGCAGGTGAGCAGGCCATTATCTCGACGATCAAACAGCACATCATCATCAGAGCGGGCTGGTTGTTTGGGACACAACAGGACGAGATGATGCGCCAATGGATAGAAGAGCTACGGGCAGGTGACGGCAATGTCACCGTGTTTCGTCGCAAATTTGCGCCCACCCCGGTTGAAGATCTGGCGCGCGTCATTCTGGCAGTCTCGCAACAGGTCGATTGTCAGGTCGATGTGTGGGGTGTGTATCACTATGCCTCGCTGGAATCCTTGCGTGAAAGTGAGTTTGTGCAGCAACTGGTCAAGTTTGCCGCCCAGCATGATGAGTCGGTGTACCGTCTGTTGGATCACCTCAA
Organism: Pseudohongiella sp.; assembly: GCA_030652635.1. Lineage (GTDB taxonomy): Bacteria > Pseudomonadota > Gammaproteobacteria > Pseudomonadales > Pseudohongiellaceae > Pseudohongiella. The sequence goes on from JAUSPW010000388.1 coordinate 1,613, forward strand.
CATTAATCTGGGTCGCACTGAGCCACCACAGATTGCCAATGCAACATTAGCGTCCAAAAAGATTTTTGAAACCTTTGGCATCAAACAGCGCCCCTGGCACGGCAGCCTGCAGCGCCTGGTCAAATCCTGGTATAAGGTTAGAAATGAAAGCTGATTTGATGCCTATGGAGCAGGCGCTTGCGCATTTGTTGTCGGTCGTGGCGGACAGTGTGCAGCCGGAGACAGTGAACTTGAGCCAGGCAGATGGTCGGGTTGTGCTGGATGATGTGATCGCCGCCTGCGATGTGCCTCCTTGCGACAACAGTGCAATGGATGGTTATGCGCTGAACAGCCATGATCAGCAGCCTGGCAAGCAATATGAGGTGTCCGCCCGTATTCCCGCTGGCAGTGCGCCCGCAACCTTGGTGCACGGCACACTTGCCCGAATATTTACCGGTGCTCCCTTGCCTGCGGGCGCGGATGCGGTCGTCATGCAGGAAAACTGCGAGGTATTGTCTGCCGGGGCAGTACCCGGGACAGTACCCGGGACAGGTTCCGGCATCATCATCAGGCAAGCCGTCACCGCCGGGGAAAATATCCGCAAACAAGGCGCGGATCTTCAAGCGGGGAGTGTCTTGTTTAAAGCAGGACATCGACTGCGACCCGCTGACCTCGGGCTGCTGGCATCAACCGGCGTCTCAAGCATACGGGTTGGTAGAAGGCCGGTGGTGGCTGTGTTCAGTACCGGCGATGAACTGGTGGAACCTGGACAAACACTGAGGCCCGGCCAGATCTACAACAGCAACGCCTTTGTATTGACTGCTTTGTTGCAGCGACTGGGGCTTGATGTCATCAATCTGGGTGCGGTTGCTGATACGCGGGCTGCCACCGAGCAGATGTTGCTGACGGCAAGTACACGCGCAGACTGCATTATCAGCACGGGTGGTGTGTCAGCGGGCGAAGAAGATCATGTGCGTGCTGCTTTACAACAATTGGGCGAACTTGAGCTTTGGAAGCTGGCGTTAAAACCAGGTAAACCTTTTGCGTTTGGTCGCCTAAACAACAGTCTGTTTTTTGGTTTGCCGGGCAATCCGGTGTCAGCGTTTGTGACGTTCCTTGTTCTGGTGCGACCGACCTTGTTGCGCATGATGGGTGCAAGTAAGTGCACCTTGACGGAAATCAATTTGCCGGCCGGGTTCGACGCATCAGCAACCGGCGCGCGACAGGAATATGTGCGTGTGACACTGACAAGCACGCCACACGCAGGGCTCCCGGTGCTGATGCCGCTGCGCGACCAGAGCTCCGGGGTGCTCAGTTCGGTTGCCCTGGCAGATGGACTTGCCATCGTGCCGCCGTTTACGGCCGTCTCATCGGGACAGTTATTGAGATTCCTGCCATTTGGTGACATAGTCTAGGGGTGTTTTCTCGACGGTGTCCCCATGTTGCTGCTCTCCATATTACCCGGTACTTCATCCGGTAAGCTTTCAAGTTTGTTCAACGCGTTTCTGCCGCGCACCAAAATAAGTGTGTTGCTGGCAGCATCAGTGTTGCTGGCTGCCTGCGCCCAGCAACGGCCAGCAAGTCCGCCAGCAGTTGTTACGGAACCTGAAACGATTCCCACTGAGGAAGTCATTGATCCTTTTGTGATTGATGAAGCCGAACGCGCGCGGCGGTATGTGGCAGATATTCTTTTCGAAGGCATGCGCGCGCTGCGCTCCGATCGCCTGATGACGCCGCCAGAGAACAGTGCTTATCACTATTTTAACCGGGCATTGGCCCTAGACCCTGACAACCAGATCGCCAAAGATGGCATCAGAGATATTGCCGCGCGCTATTTGCAGCTGGCAGATCTGGCAGGTCGACAAGGTCAGTTCGACAATGCAGAGAGTTTTTTGCGTCGTGCTGCTCAGGTCGATAACAATCATCCCGGCATTGAGCAGGCTTCCCGCCGTTTACAATCCGAACGCCAAAGCACGCACAGCGTGACACGGTTGAATACCCGTGATGTCATCAGCCGTCAAGCGTCGGTGGTGACGCAGCTCAGGGATCTGGCAGGCGTGATTGCCGACACCAATGCATATGTGATGATTACTGCGCCCAATGATGAG
>JAUSPW010000401.1 GCA_030652635.1 Pseudohongiella sp.
TGCTCGGCATCTGGTTGAAAAGTAAGAGATTTTCAGCAGAAAACCCCTGAAAAGGTGGTGGGCCCAGTAGGACTTGAACCTACGACCAACGGATTATGAGTCCGCTGCTCTAACCAACTGAGCTATAGGCCCTGTATTGAAGTGTCGTTGAAAAACGAGACGCGAAGTATAAGGCCGAACTGCTGATCGCGCCAGCCCAGAATTCAGGGTATGTCGAGACAAGGCATAGTTGTACAGCGCCGTGATCGGTGCTGGTTGTGTCAAAACATAATAAATAACACATCATTTAATTTTCCGGCACCCTGCCCGGGCCGACGGCGTTTGCATGTTGATTGCAGATCCGTGCGGAGCACTCGTGCGTAACAAGGGCGCTAACTACTTTTGGAGCTGTTATGAAAGATCTGCTGATTCCGTTGTTTGCTCTTCTGTTTACTGGCGTGATTGTGACCACTGCGATGGCGAATCGCGATGTGCCTGAGCAGGCGCGCGTGCACACGTGTGTTGGTGAATGTTACGAGGCGTATGTGGCTGCCAACGGCAATATCCTGGATCAACAGCGTGCGGCGGCAGCAGCGGCAGCGTCTGCGAGCCCGGCTGAACTGGGCAAAACTGCGTTTGCCGGTTGCACAGCCTGTCATGGCGCGGGTGGTGAAGGTGGCGTTGGCCCACAGCTTTCTGGCCGTGATGCCAGCTTTGTGAACACCGCGCTGACTGCTTACAAAAACCGTGAGACACGTGGCCCGCAAAGCGCGCTGATGTATGCTTCTGCAGCTGCTTTGTCAGACGCGGATATCGCTAACATCGCTGCGTTTGTTGAGTCGCTGTAAGTCGTCGACCCAGTACGCAGTCTGCACACCGATGTCGGCAGCTGAATTAAAGCTGCCGCCTCGGGTGTGTTTGTAGTGTGCCAGCGCCTTCAATACGATGGGGGCGCCGAGCATCAGCAGTGGAATATTCAGGTACACCATCACAATATTGGTCAGGTCGGTAATCGCCCACAGGTTGCCGAGCTCCAATCCCGCTAAGACTGTCATGGCGCCAAACGGCACAAATACCATGGCGCCCAGCACCCGAATCAGCAAAATAAAGCGCTCAGAGCGCGAGATAAAGTTGGCGGAGATTTCTGCAAACGAGATCATGCCCAGCAGTGTGGTAAACGCAAACAGCGTGTAACACAGGCTGAGCACGATGGTGGCGGGGTCGCTCAGCCAGGCGGGTGTCAGATACTGTACGGAGCCTAAATAGGTGCCGATGCGCGATGCGCTGGCAGCGCTCCAGGCGGCGGCGTCGGGAGCGGTTTGCCAGAGCTGGGCAATCACCACAATAAAGCCACTGAGTGTGCAGATGACAATGGTGTCGACAAACACGCCGAGGCTTTGCACAAAACCTTGTTCGCAGGGGTGGCGGTTGTCGGCGGCGGCAGCGGCCATGGTGATGGTGCCCTGGCCGGCTTCGTTGGACATCAGGCCGCGTCGTACACCTTCAGCAATGGCAACACCAATGGCGCCGCCAAACAGGGCGTCAGGCGAGAATGCGCCGGTAAACACTTCGCTGAAAAACGTGGGGATCAGGTTGGCATTGAGCACAATGATCAGCAATGACAGTGCGCAGAACACCACGGCCATGACGGGCACCATGACGTTGGTGTAGCGCGTGACACGGCGAATCCCTCCCAGAATCATCCACGCGGTGCTGATCACCAGCACAATGGCGATGCTGAAGTACAGCGGCGACTGGCGTTCGGCAACGCTGCCGGTGACGGTTTCCGCGATCATGCCGACGGCGGTGAAGACGTTGAAGGTTTGTGCGGGCAGGTTAAACAGGGCGTACACAATAAAGGCGATGGACAAAAACACGCCGACGTAGCGTTTGCCGCCGAGCAGGCTGCGGCCGTAAAACGGCAGGCCGCCGACAAACTCCTGGTCCTTTTTTTCTTTAAACAGCTGGGATAACACCGATTCGGTAAACGCGCTGGCCATGCCCAGCAGGGCGGCGACCCACATCCAGAACAGTGCGCCGGGGCCGCCGACGCTGATGGCACCGGTGACACCCACAATATTGCCGGGGCCAACGCGCATGGCGAGGCCGAGCAAAAATGCTGCTTTGGGGCTGATGCCGGTGGCGCTGGCTTGGTGGTGTCGCAGAATGATGCGGTAGGCTTCGGCAAAACTGAAGGTTTGCACAACACCGGTTCTTATGGTGAATACCAGTCCCATACCGAGCAACAACAGCACGGCCATGGACATCTGGCCGATGATGGGGATGGCTGAGTAAAACGCAAACTGGGTGGGGAAGGCCCAGACGGCGTCGGACACCGGCTGGATAAATGCGAACAGGTTGTTGATGCTGTCAAACAGGCTCTGCATGTTTACGAATCCAGATGCTGCCACCCGGGTTCTTCAGGCACAGCGGCAGATGTTGCTGAAAAAAGTCTCTGTGAAAATACTCCATCTGGGTGTTCATCAGTACCACGCTGAATTCGCTGTTGTACTGCAAAAACGCACGCAGCAGATAGGCTTCGTTCCAGGCGCGTCCTTCGTAGATCCACTCTCTGGGGTATTCAAACGGGAAAAAGATGTCGTGGAAGTGTACATAAACGCCGGGTGCGAGTCGCGGCAGAATTTCAAACACGATGTAATTGACGTCGCTGTGGATTTTGCTGACATGGGTGGAGTCGATAAACAGAATGTCATTTGCCTGCAGCGCGTCAAACACGGATAACTCAACGTCCTGCAATCGTGTCGGGATAATGGTGACCGCGTCTTTGTCGCTGTCTTTGATCATCGACATAAAAAATTCGGGATAGGGTTCAATAAAGGTGAGGTGCATCGCCCCATCAAAAAACCGCTCATTGGTGTCCAGTGTCACGCATGACGAGTAACCGGAGCCGACTTCAATCAGGCGTTTGGGTTTGACGTGGCGGATCATGCAGTGCAGCAAGATAGCGTCGGAGTAGGCGTACGACGGGTTTTCGAAGTGGTAACGCAGGCCGTCCTGCTTTTGCGCTTTAAACGGTATGTCTTTATAAAGTTCGGCAAAGTCTTTTAATAATGAGAGCTGTTCTGACTCGCGCATGTCGACGCCGGGGATTATTGTCGGAACGCTGCCGAATATCCTCTGATCGTCTTGTTGAATTTCATGCAGATTGGGGATGGGCGAGTAGTAATGGCCCGGTGGTACAAAGCGTGTGGCGTCTTTTAATAGGGTGGAGGCGGACTGCAGTTGAACTCTTTCGGAGTCAATTTCATGCTTGATGGCGGTAACTTCGGATTGGAGCTTGGATTTTTCGTCGTTGATGGTGTTTTTTAGTTCGCTGATCTCGGCGTAGAGTTTAGCCTTTTGCGAGTCAGCTTCGAGTTTCACCCGATTTAACTCGGCATATAGCGCGTCGCGCTGCGAAACAATGTCACCGAGGATGGGTATTTTTTTAACGGCCGCCTTCAGGGCATTTTGCATCGGGTTTCCTTGGTGGTGGGGACGGAGCCATGGCTCCGTCCCCTATCGCCGATTGGGGTCCGGTATTAGGGGACGGAGCCATGGCTCCGTCCCCATATCCAGGTCCCCGGCTACATCAATCGTCCAGAAAACTGCGCAGGTGGTCCGAGCGGGTCGGGTGACGCAGTTTGCGCAGGGCTTTGGCTTCGTTCTGGCGGTTACGCTCGCGCGTCACGTCAAACTGTTTGGCGTCTTCTTCCAGCGTGTGG
>JAUSPW010000405.1 GCA_030652635.1 Pseudohongiella sp.
AATATCAATGGACAGGCAATCAACATCAGAGAATTGCTGGAACAATTGCCAGCCTACACTTGATAATCAGGACTTCAGCCAGTTTGCCCCGTCATCACTGTGTCAAATTCCCGTCATTGTTTTAGAAAATTGCCGTATGCAAAGCTGCATGCGGCAAAAATTTGCCGCTGGATCTGTAGTTGCAATTAAGTAAAACAAACAAAATCGCCCTATCTACATGTAATATAAGAATAAATTTTGATGCCAAGATTTGGCATAATTCTGGCATGTTGCTTCTGCACTAACCCTGTGGAGAGTTCAGATGGCACCGCCGATGAGTACTGCAATCGCAATCGACCTGAGTCGGATACGACAACAGTCTGTGCTACAGATTGCCGCGCGTGAAAATGCAAATCCTCTTGTTGATGCACGCTTTCGTTTGCTGAGCACCTTACAGACCTCACTTGATCTTGAAACTATCCTGGACTTGTTCAAACAGGAGCTTGATACGGTCATGCGTGTCAGTGGCTGCAGCTACGTCAATGAGCCCGCAAACTTACAATGCCAATTGGGCGAGACGGAGGTGCATCAGTGTGCCTACCGATTGATCACGCAAAATGAAAATCTCGGTGAAATGATTTTTTACCGTGACACACGATTCAACGAATACGACATGGATTCGCTGGAAGTGCTGCTATCTACCCTGCTCAGTCCAGTGCGCAATGCCTTGTTGTACCGGCAAGCGATTGCCGCCTCTTTAACCGATCCCTTGACGGGTGCTGGAAACCGGCAAGCTTTAAAAAGTCAGCTTGCCCGCGAAATCAGCCTGGCGCGACGATATCAACAGCCTGTTTCTGCGTTGATCATTGATATCGATAAATTCAAGCTGATCAACGATACCTACGGTCATGCTACCGGCGATCTGGTGCTGCAGGATCTGGTTAAGGTGATCAACAAGGTCAATCGAAGCACTGATTTATGTTTTCGATACGGCGGTGAGGAATTTGTTGTGCTGCTGGGGAATACCGATAAATCCGGGGCGCAAGTCATCGCGCATCGCCTCTGTCATGCAATAGCCGAGAGTAGAATTTGTTCAGACAGTGGCTTGCTGCAGATTACGGTCAGTATCGGAGTGGCAACAATCACCGATATTGATACCGACGAAAGTCTGCTCAATCGGGCGGACAAAGCTATGTATAAAATCAAAAGCCAGGGTGGAGACAATGTGGCCTGGTTATAGAACTTCTTATGCAAATTGTAATAATTAACATCTATCTTTAAGAAATATAAAAGGAAAATTAAAATGACGGTAATGCCAAATATTATGGAAGGCGATAATGCTGATCAGGCAAAACGCTCCATGGCCTCGTCACAATCCGTGAGCCGCAACCATGAACTGCTGCTGTTACTGCGTGAAAGCCTCAGTGAAACTGTCGAGATCTCTGCGTTGCAACAGCGATTATTGAGCAGTCTTACCAGGGGAGTAGCGATGGACGGTTTGCATTACCATCACGAAACACTGGATCTTGATATACGTGTTGGCAAACAGTCTACCCATAGCTGTGGGTATCGCTTGTTGTTTACAGATGAGTATCTGGGTGAAATCACGTTCAAACGCAATCGCAAATTCTCTGAGCGTGAAATGCAGCTCATTGAGTCGCTTATCCCTGCGCTTCTTAATCCTTTGCGGGAAAGTTTAAAATCCCAGCATTTTGGTGACGTCTGATTGAAAGGCTGCCGGCGAGTTATCGCTGTCAGCCTCTCTAAACAAAACTGCTTGTTTATTCGTTGCGGCGAGAGCCCTTTCGCGGCGGCTTCCTCATTGCTGAGGCTGCCGGGGGCGTCATGCCTGCGGCTTCATAAAGGGTAAATATCTCGGGCGTCTTCATCTCGTACAGTTGCCCTTTTTTGACTCGACTGGGTATAAAAACCGGGCCATAGCGCACTCGCTTCAGTCGACTGACCTGAACACCCTGAGATTCCCAGAGTTTGCGAACCTCACGGTTCCTGCCTTCCATAATTACGACGTGATACCAGCGATTACGCCCTTCTCCCGCGAAGAATTTGACGTCAGTGAACCGACAAAGGTGTTCATCAATCATTACGCCTTTGAGCATAATTTTGAGCATTTCATCCGTTACATCACCCATGACTCTCACGGCATATTCGCGATCTATGCCAGCAGAGGGATGCATCAGTTTGTTTGCCAGCTCACCATCAGTCGTAAACAGCAACAGTCCACTGGTATTAAAATCCAGCCTTCCTACCGCTACCCAACGGCCGTGTTTGATCATTGGCAAATGATCATATACGGATGGTCTGCCCTCAGGATCGCGTCGGGAGCAAATTTCGTTTTCGGGTTTGTTGTAAATCAGTACGCGGGGGATGACCGCATCAGGACTGGCATTGGCCACTTTTTTGCCATCAACTATCAAGCTGTCATCTGCCCCAGCCCGATCGCCCAGTGTAGCTACTTTGCCATTAATCTTTACTCGACCCTGGGTTATCCAGCTCTCCATTTCGCGCCGCGATCCAAAACCGGCACGCGCGAGTACTTTTTGAATTTTCTCGTCTTGCTGCACTACATCATTCATTGGATTTTTCTCTGTTGTATCCCAGAATTTCATCAAGTGGTCGTTTTGCCAGCGCCATAGCTTCATCTTCATCGAGAAGACCGGCCTGTTCGACGTCGCTGTCATCGTCTGAATCCGGTTTGGCGTCGGATTCCTCAGGTAATATAAGCACCCTGCCTGCAAGGCCTTCGCCCAGATCCAGTTCTGGATTTAACTGGTCGAGATCGCGGATTTCAGCCAGCGGCGGCAGCTCTTGTAAACTCTTAAGATTAAAGTAGTCCAGAAACTGGCGTGTGG
>JAUSPW010000406.1 GCA_030652635.1 Pseudohongiella sp.
GAAGCCGAGGCGCGCAGCCTCAACGTGTTCGACGCAACCTGCCCGCTGGTCACCAAGGTTCACCTTGAAGTGGCGCGATACAGCGCGGAGGGGCGCGAATGTGTGCTGATTGGGCATGCCCGCCATCCTGAAGTTGAAGGCACCATGGGCCAGTACGATAAAAGCACGGGTGGGGATATTTATCTTGTGGAGTCCGTTGAGGATGTCGCCACCCTGCAAGTGAAAAATCCCCGTAAACTGGCCTATGTGACCCAGACAACCTTGTCGATGGACGATACTGCCAAAGTCATTGATGCCTTGCGAGAGCGCTTTCCCGATATTGAAGGGCCACGTAAAAAAGATATCTGTTATGCCACGCAGAATAGACAGGATGCCGTGAAGCAATTGGCGCTGGAAAGTGATTTGTTACTGGTGGTTGGTTCGCCTAACAGCTCCAACTCCAATCGCCTGCGTGAACTGGCTGAACGCATGGGCTGTGAAGCCTATCTGATTGACCGGGTGGATGATCTGAAACCTGAGTGGTTTGTCGGCAAACGCCGGTTTGGCGTGACAGCCGGCGCTTCAGCACCGGAAGTGCTGGTGCAGCAAGTGGTCGACAGGTTACAGGAACTTTGTGGTGAGTCGCCGCAGGAAGTGCCGGGCGTGGAAGAAAACATTGTGTTCCGTATGCCAAGAGAACTCGCCCGCTAAACGGGCGAGTCTGCAAGTGGTGAATTGCCAACGTCAGCTGATATCAATTACCTAGCATCTTATTCAGCATCAATAGGCGCATCCGGTGCCAGACCCGCTCGCTCGGCGGCGCGCGCACCCGATAGAATGCCCATCAAGGCGTAGTTACCTTCGTGGCAGGCGTATTCAAAAATCGGATCTTCACTGGCCGTATAGTTGATCACTGCGGTCCAGGGTGTTTCCCAGGTGCTGGGGTCTTCCACGGTGAATTGGTACTCGAGTACATCATCTGCGACACGGGTATAACGCTCGATAAACGTGCGGTTTTCGCCCGCGCCTCTGAACAGGCTTTGTCCCGAAAAATTTTTGGTTTCGACGACCAGCGAGTTGCCTTCATACCAGCCCCGGGAATCACCGTGCCAGAGTTTCACGCGTTCATCCAGCGCGGGTTTTTCGCCGATAGGAATTACGCGCACGTCGTGGATCATTTCCTGAATGATGGCGACCGAGGTCTTGCTCTGCACGATCTGATAATAACTGTTATATCCTGCCATGATGTAAGGCATGCCATAGGTGATGCAGCGCTCTTGCAAAGGTCGGCCAAGATAAGTGTCAGTTGGGCTCAGGCGCCCGCTGGCTCGCTGTTGTGCGCGTGCCCGGCCTTCTTCGGTCATCGGTGGCAGGCGGCCATTGGGTGGATCAATGATCAGCGATGTGCGGTTCTCCATATTACGATCGACCATCCAGCCGGAATCATAATTACCGGTGGAGGGATCATACGAGCGTACTTCCCCGGTGATCACAGCATTCAGAAAGCCGTCCCCAAATAAGGCATCACCACCGCTGGCGCGCACATTCTCAGCTTGTTGCAGCAAATCCCGGAACTCTTCATCCGTTAATTCGGCACGATTGCCAAAAATTTCCGGCCGCTCCAGTGGAGTACTGCTGTTGTTGGCCCAAACCCCTTGCAGATCAGGGTGGCCGTCTTGCGTGAGCGGGGGCCGCCAGTTTTCCTGTTGCGCAAAGCTCTGCGCGCTGATCAATAAGCCAACGCTTAATGCCAGAACCGAAGCACGTGTGCTCAGTTTCAATGAAATGCCAATGTCCTGGGTCGTGCTGTGTTGAAATCTGGTTTTCATGCTCACATTCCCCGATTATTCCTGAATAGTAAAGGGCATGCCACGCGGCGGCACACGGTCAGCAGGTGCATCTTTGTTCAGATAGCCGTAAATCAGTTCTTCAGAAAACTCGACACACTTGAATTCCAAAAGTTGTGCGTTGGCTTCCATGCGTCGATACAGCGGGAAGCTCATCCTCCAGGGCCTGGTATAGGTTTGTGGGTCGCGAATTTCCGCTTCATACAAAATCATGTTGGGGCCAGACGGCGTGTAGCGCTCAATGACCTCGAGCTGATCACTGTGGTGATTGCCTGCATGGTCAAACCAGGTGTAAGGCATAAAGTCAGTGACACGAATCACCAGAGTGTCGCCTTCCCAATGACCTCGTGAATGTCCCATCCAGGTGGGCACCGGGCCATCAAAATCAGGTTGATCCATGTACACAAGTCGCATGGCGCTGGCGAACTCATAGGCCATGACCAGGGTGTCGGTGCCTTGCACAATCTGAAACGGGAAGGGCAGCATATTAGCGCGCGGGATGCCAGGCATGTAACACTTCACCAGGGGATCGAGTGCCAGCCAATCCGCCTGATTAACTTGTTTTTGAGCCAGTCCTGAAGGGGTATAGGGCAGTTCACCATCCTGCACAACGCCCAGCGTGGCTGGAATAGCGCCGAGTGCGCCCCATTTCCAGTCCGGGCCGGTGCGCGCAGCCGACGGTTCAATATTCCAGTGTGCTGACCCCATGGCTTGCCAGAGGCCACTGAAATCAGGCTTGCCGTCAGCGGTTTCTGGCATTTGCTGTTGTGCAAATGTGGATGTAGAGGCCGTAAATGCTAAGCTCAGGCAAAAGCCATAACGGACAAGGTCACGTGTGACCCGGTAATTCGACATACTTGTTCTCCCGCCTATTGTTCTTTATTGTGTCGGGGTTTGAGGTGAATGCCAAATATCACACGACTCGTAGCGTAAATCAATTTCCGTCCCACAGATTGCTTTGAACCATGTACAGGAAGTCTCAGTTAACACGATGTCAATACGGGTTGCAGTCTATGGAACGCTCAAACGTGGATTCAGTAATCATGGTTTATTGCAGCATGCACACTTTATTGGCGAGGACACCCTGAGTTGCATCACCCTATATGATCTTGGTCCTTATCCTGGCGCGAAGCTGAAACCCTCTCTTGGCATAAACGTAGAGGTGTTTGAAGTGGACGAGC
>JAUSPW010000412.1 GCA_030652635.1 Pseudohongiella sp.
GCATCGGGATAGGCCAATCGATACCCCTCAACACAACCGGCCAAGACCTTCACCAGATCTATTTTTTCTTTCTCTGAGGTCTGCAGCATCTGCTCGAGCCGGGTTGCTTCACTCATATTGGTCAGAATCAGGTTCAGGCGACTGATCCCCTCTTCAGCGCGTTGGATATAAACAGCTGACTCTTTGTCCTGGGAAACCATGCCCAGATTCTCGAGGGAGGAACGCACCACGGTAACGGGCGTGCGTAGCTCATGCGACAAGCGCGACGACATGTTCTCCAGATAGTTGGTGTATTGACCCAGCCGTTCCACCATGTTGTAAAAGCTTCGGGAAAGATCGCCAATTTCATCTGAACTTTTTGTGGCGATAATTGTATTTTTGAGCCGCCCGTTGTCATCAATAATATTCTCTGCCTGATTCCTCAGCGCTCGTATGCGTGTTGATATCCGTGATGCAAAAAAGAACAAACCAAACGCCACCAGTAACATGACACCGAGAATAGTATTGAACAGTGTCTCCATTGCCTGATTACGGAAGGTTCTCAGACCATTCATATTCTGGTCGACCACAACCGCACCCATAATTTCTCCGTCCGCAAAGATGGGGTATGCGGCTTCCAGAATTCGGGTTTGATCCTCATTGATTGTTCTGAACTGGGTCTGGGCTTCGCCTCCCAATGCGGAGCTCAAATGTGCTCCTTCCAAGCGGCTACCGACATACAGTTCATCAATAAAATCGTTAGAGGGCTTGGTCAGTATCTGATAATAAATAGGGTGAAGTATCTTGTCTTCGAGAATGCGCAGATACCGGTTACGTTCTTCATCGTCCTGGGGCGAGGTTAAGGACAAGCCGGTAGCCGACTGTATATCACCGACACTCAGCAACACTCGACGCGTTCTGTCGACTACCTGGATACGAGAGTCGGTATATCCCATGCCCTCGACGATCTTGTCTATTTCCGGTGTAGGCCTCTGAACAGCGCCAAGTCGCTCAATATCGTTAACATTCGAGGTGGCGACAACAGCCGTGACATTGCGGGTGGCAGGGTCGTCTACATCATAGACAGCAAATCCCAGCTTGGAACCCAGCATCGTTAAAGGCATGCGAAGCTCTATGGTGTAGCCATCCAGATTTTCATACCACTGACCGCTGATGCGCTCTTCATGCCTCAGCGAACCAATATCGCGCAAATCACTGCCTATTTCGTAGGCATAAATGAATTCCGGACCGCGGGGTGACACAACATAACGCCTGAGCTCGCCATCAGGGCCGCTCATGGAAATCTGCACAAAATCACTGCGGTGAATGCTCAGACTGTCAGGCGCTCGATACACAACATTGTTGTCTACAACGTTGATGTAGGCATACAAAAAGCGATTGTGTTCGCCCACCAGCAGTTTGAAGTTAAGCGACTCGTCGTTGTGATAGTAACGAGAGAACTCGCTTTGAGGATTCAGTG
>JAUSPW010000418.1 GCA_030652635.1 Pseudohongiella sp.
ACCTTGGTGACCAGCGGGCAGGTTGCGTCAAACACATTAAAGCCACGTTCACCAGCTTCACGCTGAACTTCCTGCGACACGCCGTGGGCACTGAAAATGACAATCGGTTTGCGACCCAGATGATCAACTACCGGTACGTCGTGCAATTCATCAACAAAAATCGCGCCACGCTTGCGCAGGGTGTCCACAACAAATTTGTTATGCACCACTTCATGGCGGACAAAAATGGGCGCCCCATACACATCCAGTGCTCGATTTACAATATCGATAGCCCGATCCACACCTGCACAAAACCCGCGCGGATTGGCGAGCTTTATCTCCGCACCCGGTATCGATTTAAACTCATATTGCTGAACTGTATTGCCTGCCTGAGTTGTACTGTCCGGTGTCATCATCTTGGTTGCGCTCACACTTAAAAACCAACTAATACATTCAGCCTTGAATTCTGACTGTCTGCACGCCTGAGGGAATCACAGAAATAATATCGGCTTTGAACAGAATATCGCGCCCGGCCAAAGGATGATTAAAGTCAATCACCACTGATAATTCACCAATTTGTGTAATCACGCCCGGAATCTCATTGCCACCTGAATCGGCAAACGACAACACCGTACCAGGCTCAACAGGATCGGTGGTATTAGCCAGCAATCCTGCAAAACGCTGACGCGGAAATGACTGCACATTGTCGGGATTGATGGCACCAAACGCTTGTTCTGGCGACAGGCAAACCGAGACTGCATCACCAGCCACTGCGCCCATCAAGGCCGCCTCAAACCCGGGCAATAAATTACCGTCGCCCACTTTAAAGGTCGCAGGCGCTTTACCATAGTTACTGTCAATTTCAGACCCGTCTGGCAAGGATAACGAAAAATGCAGTGTCACCTTTGCGCCAGCACTGATACAAACCTCAGATTCACTCACTGCCACTTCCTCACGCGTATTGACGCAGCTCGCCGTTACCACTGATGTTATCAACACAACGAGCACACAACTCGGGATGCTCGGCATGACTGCCCACATCGGCACGATAGTGCCAACAGCGCACACATTTGCTGTGGGCAGATGCCTCTACTTTCACACGCAAACCCGCCAGTTCAGTTTCGGCCGCAGCCGCACCTTCTGACAATGGGCGTAGCGTGGCTGCAGACACAATCAGCACAAAGCGCAATTCATCCTGCAAACGCTGCAGATGCGCAGTCAAGGTGTCATCACAATACAGGGTGACTTCTGCCGACAAGGCAGCACCAATTTTTTTGTCGGTGCGTTGTTTTTCGAGTTCTTTGTTAACCGCGGTTTTAACAGCCATCAGCTCCATCCAGAACTCATCGCTGAAGTCTGACTGAGGCGCCAGCACAGGCAAGCCTTCATCAAACAAACTCAGAAATACAGAATCTTCGCGTTTACCTGGTACAAACCCCCAGATCTCATCTGCCGTAAAACTCAGAATGGGCGCAATCAGGCGCACCAGAATTTCGGTGATGTGATACATGGCCGTTTGCGTGGACCGGCGCGCGAGCCCTTCTGTTTTAGCGGTATATTGCCGGTCTTTGATGATGTCCAGATAAAAGCCACCAAGCTCAATCACACAAAAGTTGTGCACTTTTTGGTAGACGTTCAGGAACTGATAATTCTCGTAATCCTTTTTTACCTGTTCGCGCAACAACTGCGCCTGGCGGGTGATCCAATAATCCAGCGCCAGCATGTTTTCCGGTGCAACCGCATCCGCTGACGGATCAAAACCACTCATATTGCTGAGCAGGAATCGGGCGGTATTACGGATTCGGCGATAAGAATCTGCGACGCGCTTCAGAATCTCAGGAGAAACCGCAATTTCACCACGATAGTCGGTTGCCGCAACCCACAAGCGCAGAATGTCGGCACCGTACTCATTAAACACTTCGGTTGGCGAAATCGTATTGCCCAATGATTTGGACATCTTTCGACCGTTTTCGTCGACCGTAAACCCGTGCGTCAACACCTGCTTGTAGGGTGCAACACCGTTCATGGCAATCGAAGTTTTCAGGGAAGACTGGAACCAGCCACGATGCTGGTCAGAGCCTTCCAGGTAAATATCTGCCGGAAAGTGCAGGCCTGCGGTTTTCTCAAGCACGGCATAGTGCGTCACACCGGAGTCAAACCAGACATCCAGCGTGTCACTGACTTTGTTGTACAGCGCAGCTTCCTCACCCAACAGCTCTTCAGGTTGAAGATCAAACCAGGCTTCGATGCCGGTTTTTTCAATACGCTGCGCAATCAGTTCAAACAACTCAACCGTACGCGGATGCAGGGCGCCTGTTTCTTTATGCACAAACAAGGTGATGGGCACACCCCAGGTACGCTGGCGTGAGACACACCAGTCCGGGCTGGCTTTTAACATCAGTTCGATACGTGCCTGACCCCACTCCGGAATCCACTGCACACCCTTGACGGCTTCCAGCGCACTATCAAGCAGACCTTTTTCAGTCATGCTGATAAACCATTGTGGTGTTGCACGATAGATCAAAGGTGTTTTGGTACGCCAGCAGTGTGGATAGCTGTGGGTGATTTTTTTGACGGCTACCAGCGCGCTTTCCCGCTTAAGTATGTCGAGAATTTTCTCGTCCACTTTGTACACGTGATCGCCGGCTACTTCACCGGACGCCGCACTGAACACTCCGTGATCATCCAACAGATTCAGCGTGCCCAGTCCATAAGCCTGACCCGCCACGAAGTCTTCCATACCATGATCAGGTGCGGTGTGAACTGCGCCGGTACCGGCATCGGTTGTCACATGATCACCTAACAAAACCGGCACCTGACGATCCACAAACGGGTGTTTCAACAACGCACGCTCAAAGGCTGCCCCTTTGGCAACACCAAGGCGCTCGACAGATTCAACGCCATAACGTGCCATCACCTCATCCTGCAGGTCAGCTGCGATCACCAGCAATTCTTCTCCTTGCTCCTCTGACACAGTGCAACGCAACAATGCGTAGTCCAAGTCGCCATTCAGACATACCGCCTGATTCGCGGGCAGTGTCCATGGTGTGGTTGTCCAGATCACCACGGACAACGGCAAGGTCAGCGCTTCAGACACGCCGAATATATGCAGCCAGCGAGCAGGGTCAACCGCTGTAAAACGCACATCGATGGTATAGGACTGTTTGTCCTGATACTCAACTTCCGCTTCAGCCAGCGCAGAGGCACCCACAACACTCCAGTAAACTGGCTTGAAGCCTTTTACCAGGTGGCCATTTTCAACAATACGACCCAAAGCCCGCACTATATTGGCTTCGGTCTCAAAATTCATGGTGAGATAAGGCTTATCCCAGTCGCCCAAGACCCCCAGACGGACAAAGTCTTTTTTCTGGTTTTCTACCTGACTAGCGGCATACTCACGACAGGCTTTGCGGAACTCGGCATACGAAATTTTTTGACCCGCTTTACCCTTTTTCTTTTCAACATTGTGCTCAATGGGCAGACCATGACAATCCCAGCCGGGGACATAGGGCGCATCAAAACCCATCAGAGTTCGCGACTTGATAATCATATCCTTGAGCGATTTGTTGACCGCATGGCCCAGATGCAGATCACCATTGGCGTAGGGTGGGCCGTCATGAAGTATAAATGACGGGCGCCCGGCGCTCTGCTGACGAATTCGGCCATACAAGTCCATGTCTTGCCAGTGTTTCAACATGGCAGGCTCACGCTGAGCAAGACTGGCTTTCATGGCAAATTCGGTTTGTGGCAGATTCAAGGTATGTTTGTAGTCAGTCATGGAACTTGCTGTTAACTCCTGTGCTTTCAATCTGGA
>JAUSPW010000419.1 GCA_030652635.1 Pseudohongiella sp.
AACTCTGGAACAAACTGGCCACCAACTGGAAGCCAGCAGGTTTGGCCAAGCTCGAGACACAAGTGGGTATGGCAGGTTTGGACGCAGCACTCAAAACAGTACTGGCTGGTAAAAGTACCGGCCGTCTGGTGTTGTCACATCATATGAACTGATCCAACCGGCGCTGTTCAGCGCCGGCGGAATAGTGGTAAAGGCTGATCAATGGCCGGCTGGTAGGCATCAGTGAAGTCGTTAAACGCTGTCAGGGCGATTTCAATGTCTTGGTCATCTCGCAAGGCAAAGGCATCGAAGCCACAGCGACGCATAAAAAAAAGCTGATCGCGGAGCACGTCGCCAATGGCGCGGATTTCGCCCGTGTAGCCAAACCGCTGCCTTAACTCGCGGGCACTGGAGTAAGGTCTTCCATCTTTAAACTCCGGAAAGTTCAACGCCACAAGCGCCAGTTTATCCAGCGATCCAGCGATGGCTTCCGGGGTTTCATTGCTGTTTAACCAGACTGCTGTTCTTGAGGGTCTAGAACTGATCAAGTCTTGTTCTGATAACCAGAATGACAGTGGCACAATCACATCGCGATCATGCATTGTTGCCACCGCATCACGGTCTGTTGCGGCGCCCAGTAGAACCCAATTATCAGAAACAAGCGTGCCGCTTTTAATCAGTCGTGTGGTCATCGCTTTTGTTTCCATAAAGTGCTTCTTTAAAAGGTTCCATTCCCAGCCGGTTGTATGTATTGATAAATTTTTCACCAGGGGTTTTGTGTTGCTGGTATACATTAACAATTTTATCGATCACGTCCGGCACTTCATCCTGCGAAAACGAGGGGCCAACTATCTTTCCAAGCGCGGCATTGTGATCTGCCGACCCGCCAAGAGAGATTTGGAAATACTCTTCACCCTTTTTATCCACACCCAAAATACCGATATTGCCGACATGATGATGGCCACAGGCATTCATGCAGCCCGAGATATTCAGTGATAACTGGCCGATCTCACGCAAGTGTTGTGCAGAAAACCGGCGCTGTATGGCTTCCGCGACAGGAATAGACTTGGCGTTTGCCAATGAGCAGAAGTCGCCACCAGGGCAGCAGATCATGTCGCTCAATAATCCCAGATTATCGGCTTCCAGATCGCGCGTTTTTAATGCTTGCCAGAGATTATATAGCTCGTTCTTTTCGACATCTGCCAGCACCAGATTCTGGGTGTGTGTAATACGCATTTCACCAAAACTGTAGCGCTCTGCCAGGTCGGCAATAAATCGCATCTGATCAGAGTCAAGATCGCCAGGTGCAAAACCGGTTTTTTTGACGCAGATGGTGACAATGGTATAACCGGGCTTTTTGTGAGCGCTGGTGTTTTGTTCGTACCAGGAAGCAAACAAAACATCAGTGCTTAATGCGTTTTCCAATGCGCTGCTCTGTGTAGGCAAGGCTTTATAGTCAGGATCGTGAAAAAACGCGCGGCATCGCTCAAGCTCTGCGTTTGTCAGTGTCAGTGGTCCATCTTTGAGTAACTGCCATTCTTTTTCAACTTTATCTCTGAATGCCGACGTTCCGGTTTCCTTAACCAGAATCTTGATTCTTGCTTTGTATTTGTTGTCTCGTCGCCCCTCGCGGTTATAAACCCTGAGTATGGCGTCGAGATACGACAACAGGTGCTCCTGAGGCAAAAATGCTTTGATTTCGCTGCCTATGACCGGTGTGCGCCCCAAACCCCCACCCACCAAAACGCGGAAGCCTATTTCATTGTTTTCGTTTTTAAGTAGATACAACCCAATGTCGTGTACTTGAGTTGCGGCCTGATCTTGTTGTGTGCCACACACTGCAATTTTGAATTTTCGTGGCAGGAAAGCAAATTCCGGATGGAAAGTAGACCATTGACGGATGATCTCGCAGTAGGCTCGTGCATCCTCGACTTCGTCGACGGCCACTCCGGCAAATTGATCCGTTGTCGTATTACGAATGCAGTTTCCGCTTGTCTGAATGGCGTGCATTTCGACTTCCGCCAGATGTGCCAGTATTTCGGGCACGTCTGCCAGTGCGGGCCAGTTAAACTGGATGTTCTGGCGGGTAGTTAAATGGCCATATCCCTTATCAAAATGATCGGCGATAAAAGCCAGTTTGCGCATTTGGGTTGACGACAACATCCCGTACGGAATCGCCACGCGCAGCATGGGCGCCAGACGTTGAACATAAAGTCCATTCTGAAGTCTGAGTGGCAGAAACTCTGCATCACTCAGCTGCCCGGCCAGAAAGCGTTGGGTTTGATCTCTGAACTGCGCTATTCGATCCGCGAGCATCTGATGATCATATTGGTCGTATCGGTACATAGTTTTGGTTCGGCCCTGTGAGCGAATGCAAGCTAATGCGGGGGGGCATAGTGTAATAAAACCTTCTTTTGAATTCTATGCATAAAAATCTGAATTCTTATGACGTTTTATGCTGGCTTTAGTACAAATTGGTGTAAGTGGCAGGAAGTATTTCCAATCCTGCACAGCTGTGGCTTGATTATCGGAAAGAATTCTTTAGAATGCGGCGCCGTAGATGAACTTCCACGAGAGCCTATCATGAGTCACAACAGCAACGAATCCGGATACACGCCCGAAGAGCAGGAAGAAAACAGTCGCGCAGATGCGATGGCAATATTTTCAATTGTTATAGTCGCTGTCGCGTTGCTTATTTTTTACGTTGCCAGCTGAGCCCCGACTCGTCAGGGCAATACCAGATTCACAACAATTACCAGTGTCATGACAAATAGCACGGTAAACACAAGCGCGGCTGCGACAAAGCCCTTAACGGAGCCTTTTTCGAAGTCGCGCTCTTTGTTCTTCTTGTTTTGAACACCAAAACTTGCCTGAAAGACACTGAGGAACATTTTCCAAAACGGTAACTGTTCTTTGTCCAGACCTTGGTCATCGGGTTTGTTTTGTTCTGGCATAATCACTCCTGCTTGCCTTTTATTGCGTTCAGTAATCCGGGTTCTAATCCAGAAGATTGGGTCGTAACAGACGTTTTGCTTCATCAATAGTGACGCCGCGTCGCGCCGCGTAATCCGCTACCTGATCATCGTTTATTTTGCCAACCGCAAAATAGCGGGCATCCGGGTGAGCAAAGTAGAATCCGCTGACACTGGCTGCAGGCAACATGGCATAGCTTTCTGTCAATGACATGTCTATTTTCCCATTGACACCAAGAAGATTGAAAACGGCCGCCTTATCTGAATGTTCTGGGCAGGCTGGATAACCTGGCGCCGGGCGTATGCCTCGATACTTCTCTTTGATAAGTGCTTCATTATCCAGTGATTCACCGGGTGCATAGCCCCACCATTCGCGTCGAACTCGTTCATGCAGGTGTTCAGCAAAGGCCTCGGCCAAGCGATCAGCCAAGGCTTTGACCATCAACGCGTTATAGTCGTTATTCTCTCGCTCAAATTTTTCCGCCAGCGCCTGGGCACCAACACCCGTTGTGACTGCAAAACCGCCAATATAGTCACAAGCTGCCTGCTGTTTGCTTGCGACAAAATCGGCCAGTGACAGATTGGGGATGCTGTCAGCCTTTGCAGCTTGCTGCCTCAGAAAATTGAATGTGTGCAGGGGCTGAGTGCATGTTTCGTCTGCATAGACCGTCACATCGTTTTGTGCCGTGCGACTGGCCGGCCAGAAACCAAAGACAGCTTGTGCCTTTAACAGCTTGTTGTTGATTATCTCGGTCAACATGGCCTGAGCATCATTGAATAAATCTCTAGCAGCCTGGCCTACCACGTGATCGTTAAGTATCTGCGGATATTTGCCGGCAAGACTCCAGGTAATAAAAAATGGCGTCCAGTCGATATAAGGAACAAGCAATTCCAGCGGGTAATCTTCCAAGACCTGCGTGCCTGACTGAGCGGGGCGGGTTATGGTGTGTGTGTGCCATTGAAACTGACCGGCGTTTCGGTTGGCTTCCTCGAAGGTCAGCAGGTTTTTCGCCTGATCTCGGCCGCTGGTGCGTGCACGCACAACCTCGTACTCTTTGCGTACGCCCTCTACAAAGCTGTCGCGTGTTTCTGTGCTCAACAAATTGCTGACAACGGTGACACTGCGCGACGCATCAGGTACATAAACAGTGGTGTTGTTTTTGTAATGCTGCTCAATCTTCACGGCGGTATGTGCTTTGGATGTGGTGGCACCGCCAATCAAAAGCGGCACTTTGAAGTCCAGGCGCTGCATTTCTTTGGCAACATGCACCATTTCGTCAAGAGATGGCGTGATAAGCCCGCTGAGGCCTATGATATCAACATTATGTTCACGGGCTGATTGCAGTATGCGTTCACATGGCACCATGACACCCAGGTCAATGATGTCGTAGTTGTTGCAGGCGAGCACAACACCCACAATGTTTTTGCCAATATCGTGCACATCACCTTTTACCGTGGCTAGCAACACTTTGCCTTTGGCTTTGTTTGCATTCCCGGATCTGGCCTTTTCTGCTTCGATATAGGGCAACAGGTATGCCACCGCTTGTTTCATGACACGTGCACTTTTTACCACTTGTGGTAAAAACATTTTGCCACTGCCAAACAGATCACCCACCACGTTCATGCCGTCCATCAGCGGGCCTTC
>JAUSPW010000428.1 GCA_030652635.1 Pseudohongiella sp.
ACACAATATTGTTTTCAAGATCGGCAGACAGCGGTGCCCACGGTGATACTTCACCGGTCAACTCACGAGGATTGGGGATGCCTTCCCAAGTTTCGATGCCGAACTCGCCGGCTTCCGGGATCACGTTGAACTTCCATTTGAACTCGCCGGTTTTGCCGTCGAATGCCAGGATGTCGCCCGGGATATTTTCAATACGGGTCTGGTTGTATCCCTGTTCGGCAGAGTTACCAACCACAACCGTGCCATTTACGAAAATGGGTGGTGATGATGCGGTGATGTAACCTTCTTCCAACGGAATACCGTAGTACGGATCAAAGTCGTAACCCATGTACTCAGCAATAATTCGCTGCATGTCGACTACGCCGGTTTCGGGGAAACCATCCAAGCCAACGGGACCACCAAATCCCTCGAGAGGGGCGCCGGTTTCTGCATCCAGCGCGGTCAGGAAAAATGCCGGGCTGATAATGTAAATGACACCTTTCCCGTCCACTTCGCCATACGCTACGCCTTTACCATAGTCTTTACGCATGGAGTATTCATAACGGAAGGTGTGCGGTTCGCGGTACGACCAGATGGTCTCACCGGTTTCCGGGTCAATGGCAATCACGTGACGGCGGTCGCCGGCAACGGTATAGAGTTTGCCGTTTACGTAGCTGGGGGTTGATCTACCGCTGCTGGCATTAAAGCTTGCGCCATCCCAGACCCAGGCAGTTTCCAGCTGTGTAAAGTTGTCGGCATTGATTTGTGTGGCGGGAGTGTAGCGAGTATGCGCGTGATCACCACCCAGCGTGACCCATTCAACAGTTTCCTGTTGCGCATGGCCTTGAGTGCTCAGGCCGATACCGATCACCAGCAAAGCTGCCAGTCTGCATGTGCTGACTGACATGCCAGTGCCGGCATGTTGTTTTATTTTCATTATTGTGGCTCCTGGTTTTTTTGTTTAGCCGGGGACTGAGTACCTGATTGGCTTCATTCCCTGAGCCGCAGATTATGCCTGATCGAGCACGCCTGCAAGTGTGAATTGTTACAGTCTGTGCAGCAGCGGAACGCAAGACCACCACGTGACAAACATCAATTTTTTTGTGAATGAGTTCAGGTTTTGTTGGAGTTGGCATTAATTTTTGTATACTCGCGCTCAATCCTTTAATCGCTACTCAATCTAGAACGGGGAAATGATGATATCAGCGCAAAACCACACCACGGATGTGATCATTATAGGAGCGGGGCTATCCGGTATCGGTGCCGCTGTTCACTTGCAAAAGCATTGTCCAGGCAAGTCTTATCTGATCCTCGAGGCGCGCACAGCAATGGGAGGCACCTGGGATCTGTTTCGTTATCCGGGCATTCGATCTGACAGTGACATGCACACCCTGGGCTATAACTTCAAACCATGGACGGCTGCCAAAGCCATTGCCGATGGCCCATCAATATTGTCTTACGTTAACGAGACCGTGCGCGAACATGGCATCACCCCTCATATTCGTTACGAGCATACATTGCTGGCCGCAGACTGGTCTGATGAAAAGGCCTGTTGGACTTTAACGGTGCGAACGGCACAAGGCGAGCAGCGCCTGAGCTGTCGCATGCTGCTGATGTGCTCCGGGTACTACAATTATGGTGATGCCTATACACCAGAGTTTGCAGGCAGAGAACAGTTCAAGGGGCAGGTTGTGCATCCCCAGCACTGGCCTGAGCATCTGGATTATCGTGGTAAGAAGGTTGCTATCATTGGTTCTGGCGCCACAGCGATGACCTTGGCTCCTTCCATGGCGGATGCGGCAGCCAGTGTGACCGTGATACAGCGCTCGCCAACGTATGTGGTATCGCGTCCGGATCGGGATGCCATTGCAAACACCTTGCGCAAGTTCCTGCCCGAGTCATGGGCTTACGCCGTTACCCGATGGAAAAATGTGGCGCTCAGCCAATATGTGTACCGACGTTCGCGCACACAACCTGAAAAGCTCAAGCAACAGCTGCTAAGCCTGGTGCGCAAGGAGCTAGGTGACGACTACGATGTTGAGAAACACTTCACTCCGCGCTACAACCCTTGGGATCAACGTTTGTGTCTGGTGCCCAATGCGGATCTATTCAAGTCTATCAAATCCGGTAAAACCACGATGGTCACTGAGCACATCAAGGGTTTTACTGAGCAGGGTGTTGAGCTGGTCAA
>JAUSPW010000430.1 GCA_030652635.1 Pseudohongiella sp.
ATCATTTCGTCGTATGGACCTATCGGTCGGCCCAATTTTTTTAATTCAGCTCTGAGTTGTCCGGTATGCGCCGCTGCATCGTTGTCATACGGCAGTACTTCGAGTCGCGCAGCAAACCCCTCTATGTCCCGCAGATTCCGTTCAACTGAGGCAGACGCTTCAGCGCCATAGATCAACTCCGTGAGCGTCACAGCAGAGATGCACATTTGGCCATAGTGGACGGTGAACGCTGCGCGTACCCCGGCTGGTTTGTTTTTGATGGTATAAATCGCGATGTTGGTATCCAGCATATACTTCAGCATTACAGGACATCACGCTCTTGATGGGGCGGCTGTTCGCGATCTGTCATGAAATCGTCTGACACGCCCTCGCCGTCAAACCATGTATCCCAGGATTCGCCGGCCGGGGTGATAATTCTGGCACGCCCTTGTACAACGATGTCTACCTGCTTGACGGTATCGGGATAGGCCACTGGTTTGGGGAGCCGCAAGGCCTGACTTTTGTTGCTCTTGAAGATGCTCGCTCGCTCCATATTTGCCTCCCGGCTTTTGGTGCATACCATTGGTATATCCCATGGTAGGAGTGAGTCGTTCCAAAGTCAACTTTTGAGCAAGAGCTGTAGCTATAACAATTGCAGGTCGGTCTAAAACTCTTTCCAGCACAATACACAACCGTTATGGACTTTGACAGAGCGTACGTTTAGGCGTACGCTGCTGCGAAATGGAGGTTTGCCATGTCTACACTCAACGCCACAGAAGCTCGATCAAAATTGTACGCCCTGATCGACGAAACCAAACAAACGCACAAGCCCATTGTCATAACGGGCAAACGCGGTAATGCCGTACTGATAGCCGAGGAGGATTGGAACGCGATCAGTGAGACCCTCTATTTGGTATCAATACCCGGAATGCGAGAGTCAATTCGCGAAGGATTAGCGACTGATCTGACCGATACCGAGCAAGAGCTGGATTGGTGATGTGGGAGCTCCACTTCACCAAGCAGGCTCAGAAAGACGCACAGAAAGTCGCTTCCTCCGGGCTCAAGCCAAAGGCTCAAGAACTGCTTGAAATTATCCGGAAAGATCCATTTGCCAATCCGCCACCCTACGAAAAACTTATCGGTGATTTGTCGGGCGCCTACTCTCGTCGAATCAATATACAACTCAGACTGGTGTATCAGGTGTTAGAGAAAGAGAGAGCTGTGAAGGTGCTGCGACTTTGGACGTACTACGAGTGACGGCAATGACAAGACGATCCAGGCGGACGAAGCTGTCGTGTCACACCATTTGCAAAAGGCGTATATGCTTTGCCACACCGCGTTGTCATTGCCGACATCATTGCCAACGTTGCGCTGATTGCCGCAGGTGTTCTGCAAGTAAGGTATAAAGCCCGCTCTCGAGAGACCAAAACCTGAGGCTACTTAGACCAGACGCAACGACAACAGGGTGACCCCGACAATCCAAAACTGACCCGCTAGACGGGAAAAATTGGACAGCCTTTGACAAAGGGCTCATTCCTGTTCTTGCTGTATCTCCGCCTGAAACAGCATTTACTGTAGAGTCCGTGAAGTCGGGCTAGAACCCGTCAGAAACTGTATGTGTTTTCCAGATTAAAGACGATGTCTAAGGGCAAGCCTCGGCCAGTACGGTCTAATTCTAAGTGGGGAGTTGGATTCCATGGCAACTGATTCCTAAATGGAAACAGTTCAACAGGAAGGCAAGCGGACAGTTGCTCGTGATGTTGAGCACTACAACCTCGGCGCCATTATCTCAGTGGGTTATCGGGTCAACGGAAATCACCTCCCAATTTCAATACACTGGCGACGTAATTCGTCAACATGGGGTCTTCTCCCCGATTTATAACGTGAACGCCCTTTTATTTTTTTTCACGCGTAAACAACTTTTCTCAAAAGATGCCATGTGGTCTTACCTCAGCGCCAACACGCCATTAGGTTTTTACCCCTGTTAATACCATGAAAAGTACGATAGCCTCACAATAAATCGCACCAGCCAGAATAAGAACAATGGAATAGTTATATGGCAATGGATAAGGTCATTCAAAAGCGAACACGCCCATGGTGGCAATGGCTTCTGGGTTTAACAGGAATTGCCGCATTGGTGTGGATTCTGTACCAGACCATCACGTCAGCGTCGGTCAGATCGACCACGGTGCCCGCGAACCAATTAATCATCAGCAGCGTTCAGATGGGCACGCTGGAAGATGTCATCTCCGTTCGCGGAACCGTTCAACCCCTGAACAGTGTATTTCTCGACGCTGTTAACGGCGGTGTTGTGGAACAGATCTTTGTACAGGAAGGCGCCTTTGTCGAGGCAGGCCAGCCTTTACTTCAGCTCAGCAACACCACCTTACGACTGAACGTCGCCAGTAATGACACTGCCATTACTGAACAACTCAATAACCTTACTAATATCGCCAATGGCCTTGAGACCACCCAGCTCAACACCGAACGGGAAATCATCAACATTGAATATCGCATTGTGACACTTGAGCGACTCAAACAGCGGCAGCAGGATCTGGTGACTGGACGCATGATTTCTCAGCAGGACTTTGACGCAACATTGGATGAGCTCGAATATCAAAATCGCTTGCTGGAAAACGCCAGAGCACGACAAGTGCTTGAAAACCGAATCCGGCAAGACAGACAACTGCAGATCGCGCAACAAATCGAAAAACTCGAAGACAACCTGGCGCTTGCTCAAAGCAGCTTCGAAGGACTGCTGGTGCGCGCACCAATTTCCGGTCAACTCACGTCACTGCCTGTTCAAATTGGTGAAAGCAAAATCACCGGAGAACGCCTCGGCCAGATTGATGTCATCAATCAATACAAAGTGGCTGCGCAAATAGATGAGTTTTATGTTTCGCGCGTAGCGCCAGGGCAGTCGGCGAGATTCACACTTGCAGGACGTGATTTCGGCGTAGTGATCGACCGGGTGTATCCGGAGATTACCAGCGGATTGTTTACTGTCGATTTTATTTTTGACATGGACGTGCCGGAAAATATGCGGCGCGGTCAAACCTTGCCACTCGAGCTTACACTGGGCAGTCCACAAGAAACGCTGTTATTGCCCATTGGCAGTTTTGTGCAGGAAACCGGTGGCAACTGGGTATTTGTGCTGGATGCGTCAGGTCAGAACGCCTATCGCCGCAACATCAGTGTCGGAAGACGCAACAACCGTTTTATTGAAGTACGCGAAGGCCTGAGTGCCGGGGACAGAGTCATCACATCCGGCTACGGATCTATCGTTAATGCCGAGCGAGTGCAGTTAAGCCAATAAACCAACAATGGAACTGAGGGAAACCCAACCATGATCAAACTCGAAAAGATCTGCAAGGTTCACCGCACGGAAGAAATAGAAACAGCTGCGCTCGACAATATCAACCTGACGGTAGAAGAAGGCGAATTCGTGTCTATCATGGGTCCATCCGGCTGTGGCAAGTCAACCTTGCTGAATATGCTGGGATTACTGGATACACCCAACAGCGGACATTATTACTTCAATGGCGAAGACCTGGCCGGGTACAACGAATCACAACGTGCGAGCATCCGCAAAGCCAATATCGGTGTGATCTTCCAGAGTTTTAATCTGATTGATGAACTGACCGTGGCACAAAACGTCGATCTGGCACTTTTGTATCAAAAAGTGCCGGCAGCCGAACGCAAAACTCGTGTGGAAACCGTGCTGAAACGCGTTGCCATTGATCACCGCAGCAAACATTACCCGCAACAGCTTTCCGGTGGTCAGCAACAACGTGTGGCGATTGCCCGCGCCATCGTCAGCAATCCCAAAGTCCTGCTGGCCGACGAACCGACCGGTAATCTGGATACCCGCAATGGTGACGACGTGATGGCCTTGCTTAAAGAACTGAATCAGGAAGGTGCCACCGTCATTATGGTCACGCACTCGGAACATTACGCGGCTTATGGCACGCGTGTTGTACGACTGCTTGACGGGCAGATCGTGGATGCCAACGCCAGGGCGGACGTTGCAGCCGTTCTTTAAATTCAGTTCCGCGCGAGGGCTACACCATGTTTATGAACTACCTGATTGTCGCGTTCCGGAATTTAAAAAAACAACCCGGTTTTACTGCCATCAAAGTGCTCAGTCTCAGCCTGGGTCTGGTGTGCAGCCTGTTGGTACTGATGCATGTGCAGTACACCAACAGTTACGATAAACATTTTGAGAACTGGCAGAATATTTATCGGGTGGTGACCAGCCTGACGACTGACCAGCGTATCGAAAGCAGTTGGATTGCTGAAGGTATCTACAACCCACTGGTGCAGGATTACGGTCAGATTGAACAGTCGGCAAAAATCAATAACACACCCAGCGGTCTTTTTGCTCACGGTGATATCTCTGCCCCCAATGTTTATACGTGGGTAGATCCGGAATTTTTGCAAATATTTTCTTTCGATTTTATTCAGGGCGACGTGACAACAGCGTTAACCGACCCCAACACCGTGGTACTCACAGAACGTGCTGCGACGAAATATTTTGGTCCGGAAGATCCGCTGGGTAAGATCCTGACATTTGATAACCAGGCTGATTTACGTGTTACTGGTGTGATCAGGGATTTGCCGTCCAATACTCACTTTGCCATTGAAATCATGATCGGTTCGCCCACGGGCAGGCAGATTTTCGGCGAAACATTCATGAACAGTCCCGCGTGGGCAGGGTTTGGGGGCACCATGGCCTATGTGGTCATTTCTGATCCAGCTTCGGTAGAGGCTATTCGTGCAGATTTTCCCGCCTTCATCGAACGTAACGTTCCTGATGCGCAACGTGATTTCCTGATGGGGATGGAGCCCGTGTTAGACCTTGAACCGCTTGCCAGTATTCATCTGTCACCGCGTCAGGGTTTTTCGACACCGGATAACAGCCGCAGCCTTGTACTGGCCGCGTTGGTTACGTTCGCGTCACTTATACTGCTGAGTTCTTGTATCAACTTTTCCAATCTGTCGCTGTCTCAGATGCAGCAACGTGGCAAGGAAACCGGCGTACGTAAAACATTGGGTGCTACACGTGCCGATCTGCTGACCCAGTTTTTAGTGGAGTCGATGTTGCTCACGTTGATCGCCTTGCTGGTAGCGCTGCCCGTCGTGTATTTCTCGATCGGCCCATACACTGCGCTGACGGGAACCGGATTTACATTTGGCAGTATGTTTGGATCCAGCCAGGTTGTGATAATTGTTTTTTTTGTGCTGCTCACCGGCATTTTATCCGGACTGATTCCTGCGTTACGGATGTCCAAATTTGCACCGACAGCAGCAATCAGTGGCAAACGTGACGGTGGTAAAACCAGTCGCCTGATTCGTGCCGGTTTAACCGTTGTTCAATTCACCTTTGCTGTGGTGCTGGTGATTCTGGCGATTGGCATCACGCTGCAGGTGCGCTACCTGAATGAGATTGATATCGGTTTTAACCGCAGTAATCTGGTGGTGCTGGACACTATGTACAATCCCCGCAATCCGGAACAATTCAACTACGATGCCATGGTCAACGACTTGCGTCAGCATCCGGGGGTATTGGTCGTCGGGAAATTACAACAGGCGCCACCGAGCAACGGCGGATACAATCCCTGGCGGCACGAAAGTTGGCCGGCAGAGGAATATCGCGCGACGAGTCATCTGGTCGTTGATGAACATTACGTGGACGTGATGCAACTGCAGTTGCTGGCCGGGCG
>JAUSPW010000433.1 GCA_030652635.1 Pseudohongiella sp.
TTCCAGTTGATGGCGGTGTTTTTCGCCAGAATGGTAATGCCTCGCTCTTTCTCCTGATCGTTGGAGTCCATGACGCGTTCAACGTTCCCACCACGGGTGTTCAGCGTGCCGGAGAGATTCAGCAGTTTATCAACCAGTGTAGTCTTGCCATGGTCAACGTGGGCGATAATGGCGATGTTGCGGATTTTTTCAATCACGGAAAAGAACCTATAAATAAGAATATTGCTGCAACGATTGGCCGCAGATGGATCATGCAGATCACTAACAAAAATGGCGGCGAAGTATACATCAGACGCCTACTGCTTGTCAGTCAACTATTTATGACAGACTGGCGCACCAAAACCGCGCAGTAAAAAAACAAAAACAGCCGACTCACTCAAGGGCGATAAACCGCCACATTAAGGTAACCGGCGTCTTTTAAATGCGATGCGTGCAGACGGCTCATCATGCCCTTTTCGCAGTACAACAGATAGGTAATTTGTGTATCCAGTTGCGGAAACCTGCCCGCGAGCTGGTAAAACGGGATAGCCAACACATCCACATCCCCCAAGTTCAGTGATTGCAGTGCACCGTCATGCGGATGGCGGATATCTATGACCACAGCAGCATCAGGAATCACTGACAGTATGGGCGGCTCAATGTCACGGTGATCAACAACTTCCACCATGCGATCAATCAACTGCACTTCGGCATGATCTACTGCAAAACTGAGCAAAGCAGGATCGAGCCTGGCCTCTTCCTGCTCGACACGCTGCCGCTTGGCATGCGTGGTAGGCCGCACAGAGATCACGCTGCAATACTCTGGCACACAGGCACTGAAGACCTCTGTTCCGATCTGGCGCGCAATATTGATGATGTCCTGCTTGTCCGACACAATCAGCGGCCGCAAAACCAGGCCCTGACAAACCTGATCAATCAAGCGAAGGTTCGGCAAAGTCTGGCTTGCAACCTGACCGACACATTCACCCGTTACCAGGGCGCTGACCCGCATACCGGCCGCGATACGATCGGCGGCGCGCATCATGACACGCTTCAACACAACACCCATGTGCCCCGCATCAACCTCCTGCAGGATGTTCTGTAAAACCGGCTCAAACGGCACACTGATGAATTTGACCCGATGAGATGATCCGTACTTCATCCACAGGTACAGCGCAATTTCCTTGACGGCAATTTCGTGCTCCTTGCCACCGAGATTAAAAAACAAAAAATGCGTGCGGATACCGCGCTTCATACACTGGTAGCTGGCAACCGCCGAATCAAAACCACCTGAAATCAATGACAGCACTGGCTCTTGTGTCCCCATAGGATATCCACCCAGGCCTCGCAACTGCCGCTCAACCACAAACAAGTCCCTGAAGCGGATCTCAACACGCACAGTAACATCCGGGTTATCCAGATTAACCCCAGCAGCCCCTGATTTCTGCATCAGCAATGCACCAACATGGCGCTCTACCTGTATTGAAGTGAACGGATGCTCCCCTTGCCGCTTACAGCGCACAGCAAAAGTGCGTCCTTTTATCTGCTCTGCACAGGTGTGCAACACCTCGGCCGCCGCCTGGTCCAGGTCAACAAATGGCAACTTGCGCACTGGCATGACCAGGCTGATGCCCGGCGTCTGCAGCAGAATATCCAGCACAAGCTGGTCAAGAATTTTGTTGTCATCCGGGGTTTGCACTTCCAGAATGTCCCAATCACCAGTTACACTGATCTCACTATCCAGCCGCATGAGCATTATTCTCAGGTTGCGGCGCAGAGCCTGAATCAGACGATGTCTGACCGGGCGGGTTTTGATGGTGATTTCGGGGAAAAACCTGATCAGGTAACGCATTAAAACCTCTGCGGGATGTCGCGAACCATTATGGTGCGACACGATAGTAAATGCACCATAATGGTGCTTGTATCAAACTCTGAATAAAACAAGCGTCTGATTTATAAGGCTCTTATGCCGCCATTCTAGTGGCACGCATTTTGCTGATTACTGTGGACTCGGGAACTGAGCGGCTGCGACATTATAGTGCCGTCTGCCCGTCTTGTTGAGCGCAGATTGCTGCAGCAATTTTTAACCCGTGACTGATGTCGTCCAATCCATAACGACACACTCACATTTTTCTCGATCAAACGGAGGATCAGGAATGTCTAAAACTTTAGAAATGATCAAAGAACATAATGCAAAGTGGGTTGACCTCCGTTTTACGGATACCAAGGGCAAAGAGCAGCACGTGACTTTCCCAGTGTCCAAAGTAGACGAGTCCTTCCTGGAAGGCATGATGTTCGACGGTTCCTCAGTCGCTGGCTGGAAAGGCATCAACGAGTCAGACATGATTCTGCGTCCTGACGACAGC
Source organism: Pseudohongiella sp. (assembly GCA_030652635.1). Classification (GTDB taxonomy): domain Bacteria; phylum Pseudomonadota; class Gammaproteobacteria; order Pseudomonadales; family Pseudohongiellaceae; genus Pseudohongiella. The sequence goes on from JAUSPW010000433.1 coordinate 2,346, forward strand.
ACAGCCGTACTCGATCCGTTTGCTGACGAAATTCAGATAAACCTGCGCTGCGACATTATCGAACCACGCACCATGCAAGGCTACAACCGCGATCCACGCTCTGTGGCCCGTCGCGCAGAAGAGTTCTTGAAGTCTACTGGAATTGGTGACAAGGCATTCTTTGGTCCTGAAAACGAATTTTTTGTATTTGACGACATCAAGTGGCATGTCGGCATGGATCGCTCATACTTCCAGATCGGCAGCGATGAAGCCGCCTGGTCAAGCGACAAGAAAATTGAAGGTGGCAACATGGGCCACCGTAACCGCGTGAAAGGCGGCTACTTCCCGGTTCCGCCAGTTGACGCACTGCACGACCTGCGTGGTGCCATGTGCGACACCATGACCTCTATGGGTCTGGATGTTGAACTGCATCACCACGAAGTGGCAAACGCTGGCCAGTGCGAAATCGGTACACGATTCAACACGCTGGTAGCTAAAGCTGACGAAACCCAGATCCTGAAATACTGCATCATGAACACTGCCCACGCTTATGGCAAAACGGCGACCTTTATGCCGAAGCCGCTGGTTGGCGACAACGGTTCTGGCATGCACGTGCATATGTCTATCTGGAAAGATGGCAAAAACACCTTCGCGGGCGACGGCTATGCCGGCCTGTCTGAAACCGCTCTGTATTACATCGGCGGTATCATCAAGCATGCCAAGACACTGAACGCCTTCGGCAACGCCTCAACCAACTCTTACAAGCGTCTGGTCAAGGGCTTTGAAGCGCCAACACTGCTGGCCTACTCGTCACGCAACCGCTCTGCATCCATCCGTATCCCTTACATCCTGGGTGGCAATCCTAAAGCAATCCGTATCGAGGTGCGTTTTGGCGACAACACCGCTAACCCCTACCTGTACTTCGCCGCGCTGCTGATGGCTGGTCTGGATGGTATCCAGAACAAGATTCACCCCGGCGACCCAGCGTCCAAAGATCTGTACGACCTGGAGCCAGAAGAAGAAGCGTTGATTCCAAAGGTTTGTTACTCTCTGGACGAAGCACTGGACAGCCTGGATGCAAACCGCGACTTCCTGAAAAAAGGCGGCGTGTTCTGCGACGACCTGATCGATGCATACATCGAACTGAAGCGTCAGGACTGCACACGCCTGAACATGTCTACTCACCCTGTTGAGTTCGACATGTACTACAGCCTGTAATTTTTTATCCGGCTTAAAAAAAGCCTGCCCGAGCAATCCGGCAGGCTTTTTTATGCCCCCACCAAAAGCCACACTGGCATAAGGCACCATTTTGGTGCATTGTATTTTGAGCGTGATTGATACAGGTGCGCTCGAATTATCCTGAGGCTCGCTGCAAGGCGCATAAATCTGCCGATCGAAGTCGATTCAGGCCGATTGCTGGCGATTCAGAAGCCAGCGCATTGTGGTTTGGAACTTGCATACATCAACTGATCATCCGGGCTTGTGATCAAAAGTCTGGTTATGTTTGATCCTGGAAACAACTTAATACCATGTTTGACAGTAGCAATCCCAAATTATGCCGGCGACTTTTAGACAGCATGTCGACCGCCGTGCTGCTGCTTGATACCGAACTGCGCCTGCAGTACATCAATCTGGCTGCGGAAAGCCTGCTGGCGATCAGTGGTCGTCAGTTACAGCATGCTTTTATCGGCGATATTTTTGTCAATGCTGAACAGGATGTTCATGACATCAAACAGGCGCTGCAGATGCAGCACAGCTTTACTAAACGCAAGGCGCAGTTGCAATTGCTTAATGGTCGCCTGCTGCAGGGCGACTACACCGTCACACCCTTGCTGGATTTCAAAGACGTATCAGTGCTGATTGAGATACAGGGCACTAACTATGCGGAGCGCATCACGCGCGACGAAAACATGATTTCAACGCATGAGACCACACGCGAACTGGTGCGCGGCCTGGCTCATGAAATCAAAAACCCGCTGGGCGGCATTCGTGGGGCGGCGCAACTGTTGGCGGCCGAATTGCCAAACTCTGAACTGACCGACTACACCAACGTCATTATTGAAGAAGCGGATCGCCTGCATAAGCTGGTTGACCGATTGGTCGGTTCACGCAAACCCATGGAGTTCCGCAAACTCAATGTGCATGAGGTGCTTGAGCGTGTGCGTAATCTGATAGAGGCCGAGGTGCGCGACCGCGACATAACGGTTATTCGTGATTACGATCCCAGTATTCCGGAATTGTACGGTGACTCAGAACAACTGATTCAAGCGGTGCTGAACATCGTTCGAAACGCTGTGCAGGCTCTGGAAAGCCCACATGTAATCCACCGTTCAGGCTTGATCGAACTTAAAACCCGTATTATGCGCAACATCACCATTGGCACCGTGTTCCACAAACTGGTGACGCGTATTGAGGTTATCGACAATGGCCCTGGCGTTCCACCAGAACTGATCGACAGTATCTTTTTCCCGATGATCAGCGGGCGTGCAGAGGGCACTGGCCTCGGTCTCTCGATTGCGCACTCCATTGTTAACCAGCACAAAGGCATCATCGAGTGTAAAAGTCAGCCCGGTCGCACCCGATTTACCATTTACTTGCCTGTACTGAGCCAGACACCGGCACCCAACCTGTTCCATGCCAGCCAATCTGGCAAATAGTATTCACTGAGTAAGGAAACCATGAGCAAACATAATACTGTCTGGGTTCTTGATGATGATAAGTCTATACGCTGGGTACTGGAAAAATCCCTGAGCCGCTCGGGCTTGCATACCCAAAGTTTTGAGAACGGTGATGATCTGCTCCACCGGTTGGAAAAAGAGCGCCCAGACGCCATCATCAGCGACATTCGAATGCCGGGCATCAACGGTCTGGACCTATTGTCTACGGTGCATGAGCGCTTTCCGCAGCTGCCCGTGATCATCATGACCGCGCACTCGGATCTCGACAGTGCAGTATCGTCCTATAGCCGCGGTGCCTTTGAGTATCTGCCCAAACCCTTCGATATTGACGAAGCCGTGGCCATGACACAACGCGCGCTGGAGCATGCACGCGAGCAGGATATTGAAATTCCTTCGCCAGTGGTCGAGAACGGCAAAGAAATCATTGGTGAAGCCCCCGCAATGCAGGAGGTGTTTCGCGCCATTGGTCGACTTTCACAATCGAATATTACGGTGCTGATCAACGGCGAGTCCGGAACCGGTAAAGAACTGGTTGCCCATGCGCTGCACAAACACAGCCCACGCCGTGAAAAGCAGTTCATCGCGCTCAACGTCGCAGCCATCCCCAAGGATCTGATCGAATCCGAGTTATTCGGGCACGAAAAAGGCTCGTTCACTGGAGCTACCGCGCACCGTACCGGGCGCTTTGAACAAGCCAACGGCGGCACCTTGTTCCTCGATGA
>JAUSPW010000442.1 GCA_030652635.1 Pseudohongiella sp.
CTTCCGGATGGCGGGTCACCATGTCCTGCAGTTGACTGATGATCACCTCTCGCTGGCGGTTTTCAAGGGTGTAGGTGCGCGCTGACATGGCGGTGAAGTCGACCTGTCCACCGAGTTCCATCACAGCATCCAAATGGGGCAACGCCTGACCGTAAAGCCCTTCTTCCATCAACTGGTAGCCCAACAACAAGTGAGGTTCCAGCGCCAGAGGGTCTTTGCTGCTCCACATTTGCGCCAGTTGGTTGAGCGCCTCGGTGTTTCCGATAGCCGACACAAACTCAGAGGCGCGGCGAATAATATTGATATCACCGGTCTCAAGCGCTAGTTCGTAGTAGCCTTCTGCTGCTTGTGGAAGATAACCACGCATACCACCCAGTTCGCTGAGCAGCGCCATTTCAAGCTGTTCTTGCGTGAAATTGCCATATTCAATGGGCTGCTCCGGGACGGAAATAGCGAGTTCGTCCCCGGCGGTGGCAGCGGACTCGGGCATGTTGGTTTGTTCCTGTGTTGCATCCGGGGCGGGCGCAGTCAGCGTGGAACACGCCACCATGACGGGTGATAACAATATAAGCAGGCGAAGGTGAAGAGTTTTCATAGTGTCCCGTTCAGGGTGCCTCAGGCACGGCCGGATTGTAACAACTGTCCCGTAGCAAGACTACATCAGAGACCGTTGGCCATGCATAATAAGTGCACGGAAAAGGGCAGTGAGATATAAGTGCGGGCAAGCGCTCGCAGATTTTAGTAAGATAGCGCACTTTTTAATCAAGGCTTCCCGGGAAGTCGACACTTCAAGCTACGTTTCAAGGCTGGTTCATGGCGCTGGTTCTGCTCGGCATCAATCACAATACGGCAAATGTTGCACTGCGCGAGCAGGTAGCATTTCCGCCGGAAAAAATGGCGGATGCCATGCACAGGGTTGTTGAACTGGAGCATGTGCGTGAGGCCGTGATTGTGTCGACCTGTAATCGCACTGAGCTGTATGTTGATGTTGATTTGACCGGGAGCAGCACAGACGATGTAGAAAATGAGTCGGGCGACACGGATGCCGGTGCGGATCTGCTGGCGCTGGAATCAGCTGAAAAGAAACTGCTTTGCTGGCTGAGCCAATACCACGGCATCAGTGAGGCCGAACTCAATGGCTGTAGTTATTTTCACTGGCATGAGGATGTCATCAGGCATCTGATGCGTGTGGCCTGCGGGCTGGACTCCATGGTGTTGGGTGAACCGCAGATTCTGGGGCAGATCAAGTCTGCCTATGCGGTGGCCAAAGAGCTCGGCGTCGCGAAGGCGCAATTGGGTCGAGCTTTTCAAGAGGCATTTTCGATTGCGAAAGAAGTGCGTACCGACACCGCCATCGGCGAGAACCCGGTGTCAGTGGCGTATGCAGCAGTCACGCTGGCCGAACAGATATTCTCTAATCTGGGCTCTTTGCATGCCTTGTTGATAGGAGCAGGGCATACCATTGAGCTGGTCGCGCGTCATCTGACCGACAAAGGTGTCAAAAGTATTGTCGTGGCTAATCGGACCTTGCAAAACGCGGTGACGTTGGGAGAGAAGTTTGGTGCGCGCGGTGTGTTGTTATCGGATATTCCTGATGAGTTGATTCACGCCGATATTGTGGTGTCGTCCACCAACAGTCAGTTGCCTTTGTTGGGCAAAGGTGCGGTTGAGCGCGCCATCAAAAAACGCCGCCACAAGCCCATGCTGCTGGTAGATCTGGCAGTGCCGCGGGATATCGAACCCGAAGTGGGCGAAATCAGCGATGCCTATTTATACAGCGTTGACGATATCCGTGACGTTATCGACGATAACGTAAAGAGTCGTGAGCAGGCAGCGCAGCAGGCGGGCGCCATTATCGAACGTGGTGTAGAGGAATATCTCAAACAACTACGTGCACTGAATGCGGTTGCGACTTTGCGTGCATTTCGTGAAAAAGCCGATGCCATCAGGCACGCTGAGCTGGAAAAAGCAGTTAAATCACTGGAGCGCGGCTTGCCTGCTGACAAAGTGCTGGAGGCATTGGCGCGCGGAATCACCAATAAGCTGATTCATGCGCCCAGTGTACAGATGAAAAAAGCCAGTGCGGAGGGTCGGGATGATCTTGTACGTCTGGCTCAGGAATTATTTGAATTAACCGAGAATCAATCGGACGGCAAACCTGCTCTGGCAGGCGATAAACCCGCAGGAAACAGTGAATGAAAGCGTCGATTCATCAGAAACTTGAATTGCTGGCAGATCGTTGCGAGGAGTTGGAAGCGTTGCTCAGTGACGCAGAAACGCTCTCGGATCAAGAGAAGTTTCGTAATCTATCCCGTGAATTTTCGGATCTTGAACCCATTGTGTTGGAGTTCAAGCGCTTCGAGACGGCCACTCAGGATCTGGCTTTGGCGCAAGAGATGTTGCGTGACAGCGATCCTGAGATGCGCGAGATGGCCGAGGAAGAAACCAAGTCGCTGCGCGAACAGTTGGAAACGCTGGAAGTATCGCTGCAAAAACTGCTGTTGCCCAAAGACGAAAAGGACAGCATGAACGTGTTTTTGGAGATCCGTGCTGGCACCGGTGGTGATGAAGCGGCTATTTTTGCCGGTGACTTGTTTCGTATGTATTCCCGCTATGCCGAGCGGCAGGGCTGGCGCATTGAAGTGCTGAGTGAGCGCCCCGGCGAACACGGCGGATACAAAGAAATCATTACCCGCGTCGAAGGTCGCCAAGTGTTTGGCCAGCTCAAGTTTGAATCTGGCGCGCACCGTGTGCAACGGGTGCCGGATACAGAAACTCAGGGGCGTATCCATACTTCAGCATGTACGGTCGCCATCTTGCCAGCCTCCGACGAACTGGCCGAGATTGAAATCAATAAAGCAGATTTGCGTGTTGATACCTTCAGGGCCAGCGGTGCGGGTGGACAACACATCAACAAAACTGACTCGGCAATCCGTATTGTGCATATCCCCAGTGGTCTGGTGGTCGAATGTCAGGAAGAGCGTTCCCAGCATAAAAACCGGGCGCGAGCCATGTCGCTGCTCCATGCGCGCCTGAACGATATGCAGCAGGCAGCCGCAGATAAACAGCAGTCAGATGCTCGACGCTTGCTGGTGGGCTCCGGTGATCGTTCAGAGCGGATACGTACCTACAATTACCCGCAAGGGCGCGTCACTGATCACCGCATCAATCTCACCATCTATAAACTGGATGAAGTCATGCAAGGCGATCTTGATGCCGTGGTACAACCGCTGATTCAGGAATATCAGGCCGATCAGCTTGCCGAACTGGCGGCATGACCCCATGTCGCTGACGTTGCAACAGGCAATCGACTGGGCTGCTAATGAGTTGCATGACCTCGATACTCCGCGTGTCGATGCCGAATGGTTATTGATGCATGTCGTGCAATGCACGCGAACACGCTTGCTGACACACGCCGAACAGACGCTTACGGTTCAGCAATCTGAGGAATTCAAGCAGACAATTATGCGCCGCCAAACCGGCGAGCCAGTGGCTTACATCACAGGCACCCGTGGTTTCTGGACACTTGATCTGCATGTGACGCCGGACGTACTGATTCCGCGCGCCGATACCGAATTACTGGTCGAACAAGCCTTGGCACTGGCTGACAATCAAGCGCAGTTGAATGTTGCTGATCTGGGGACTGGCAGTGGCGCAATTGCGCTGGCCATAGCCAGTGAACGGCCCAACTGGTCGGTGTTTGCAGTGGACAGCAGCCCCGCCGCCCTGATGCTTGCGCGGAAAAACGCACGTATCAATCAAGTGTCGCATATCGAGTTTTACGAAGGTAACTGGTGTGATGCATTGCCCTCAGAGCTGGTTTTGGACATGGTGGTAAGCAACCCTCCTTATATCGATGCCGCTGATCCGCATTTGTTGTCTGGCGATTTGCGCTTTGAGCCTATGTCGGCCTTGCGCGCGGCCGAAAATGGCCTGAGCGATCTGCGCACACTGAGCGCCCAGGCATTCGTGCGCTTAAAACCCAGTGGCTGGGTGCTGTTTGAACATGGTTATAATCAAGGCCCTGCGGTGCGATCACTGCTTCAGCAGTCAGGATTCTCAAAAATCCGGACAATTGTTGATCATGGTGGGCAGGACAGAGTGACCATGGGGCAAAAGGTAGAGGATTCCGACCATGAATGACCAACAGCTGTTGCGTTACAGCCGACAGATCATGTTGCCGGCGTTTGATGTGGAAGGTCAGCAACGTCTGCTTTCAGCAACCGTGATTATTGTCGGTTTGGGCGGTCTGGGCAGCCCGGTGTCGATGTATCTGGCGGCCGCGGGTGTTGGTCATTTGATACTGGTTGATGATGATGATGTGGATTTGAGTAACTTGCAGCGCCAGATTGTGCATGCTGAACACAGCGTAGGCGTCAGCAAAGTTCAGTCTGCAGCAACCACCATCAAGGCGCTGAATCAGGATACGCGGGTGACCGCTGTCAAACAGCGTCTGGATGAAGCTGCCTTAACGCAATTGCTGGCCACGGGCGTCGATCTGGTAATAGATGCCTGTGATAACTTCAATACCCGATTTATGGTCAATCAGGCGTGCGTGACTGCCGGTGTGCCCTTGGTGTCTGGTGCTGCCATTCGATTGGAAGGACAAGTGGCCGTGTTTGATAGCCGCAGATCAGAGAGCCCCTGTTACCAATGTTTATACCGGGCGGGCGATGATGAGCAGATGAGTTGTGCTCGTAATGGTGTGCTTGCGCCGGTGGTCGGCATTATTGGTAGCATGCAGGCTTTGGAAGCAATTAAAGTGCTGACCGGTCTTGGACAAGATCTGTGTGGAAGATTGTTATTGTTTGACGCGTTCAGCAGTGTGTGGCGCGAGCTGCGCCTGCCACGTGATCCCGCGTGTCCAGTCTGCGGGGAGCGCCATCGGCCCTCCGAGCTTGATGCGCCGGATACTCAAGCGCTATGATGCGGGCGCTACTCTTCAGTCGATTCAGTAAAAAGGCAACGCTAGATGCATAAAACGGACGAAAATGATCAGCAGGCAACGTTAGAGCTTCAACCGGTTTCCATTCCCGATACAAATTTACCACTGGCACCAGTGGAACTCCCAGTCGACACGGTGCTTACCGAACCTGCCAGCGCTGACGCTGAAGTACCAACCTTGCCAGAGCCAGAGCCAGAGCCAGAGCCTGTCACTGATCCCGAGCCAGTATTGGTCTCCGAGATGGAGCCAGAACACCTCACAATAGCGCTTGCAGAGCCAGCATCCGATGCTGTCCCAGAGATTGAGTCTGTTGTGCCAGAACAAGCACCAGAACTAGAACCAGAACATGTTGCGGCTGAAATTGAGCTTGTTGCACCAGGGCTTGAACATGTTGATACAACTGAGCAAGAAGCGATTGCTGAAACAATTGAGCCAGTTTCAGTGGCTGAACCTGATGCCATTTCCGAGCCGGCTGATGATGCGCAAGGTGAGACAATGCTGGCGCCGCCAGCGCCTGTGGCACTGACCGTTGTTCCCACTAAAGTGCAGTTCAGCACCTTCAATCTGGAGCCTGCACTGGAAAAAGCCATTTCTGAACTAGGTTATGAATATTGCACGCCTATTCAGGCTCAAAGCCTTCGCTACACCTTGCGTGGTTATGATGTCACCGGCAAAGCGCAGACAGGTACCGGCAAAACAGCAGCGTTCCTGATTACCATCATTAATGATCTGTTAAAAAATCCGATACAGGACACGCGATTTATTGGTGAGCCGCGCGCCATTGTGCTGGCCCCGACCCGTGAGCTGGTGCAGCAGATTGCCAGTGATGCCGCCAATCTCACCAAAAATACTGACCTTCATGTAGTGACTTTGGTCGGTGGTGAGGACTACCAGAAACAATTACGTCAAGTGGACAAGCGCCCGGTTGATATTGTGGTGGCAACGCCGGGTCGTTTGATCGACTTCTTGCAGCAGGACCATCTGTATCTTGGCCTGGTTGAGTTGCTGGTAATTGACGAAGCAGACCGCATGCTGGATATGGGGTTTATTCCGCAAGTGCGCACCATTGTGTCGCGTACGCCGCACAAGGATTGTCGTCAAACCTTGCTGTTCAGCGCGACGTTCACGCCTGAGATTATTGAACTGACCTCGCGTTGGGCCATGGATCCGATCATGATCGAGATTCAGCCGGAGCGTGTGGCCACTGACAATGTTGAGCAGTTGGTGTATCTGGTCACAACGGAAGATAAATACAAACTGCTGTACAACCTGATTGCTGCCGAAGGTGCGGATCGTGTGATTGTGTTTAACAATCGTCGTGATCAGGTGCGCAAGCTGGCGGACAATCTATATCGGCACGGTGTGAGCTGTGGTTTGTTGTCGGGTGAGGTTGCCCAAAATAAACGTGTTCGTACGCTGGAAGAATTCCGTGATGGCACAATCAAGGTGTTGGTTGCGACGGATGTTGCTGGTCGTGGTTTGCACATTGATGATGTGACACATGTGATCAATTACAGTCTGCCGGAAGAGGCGGATGATTATGTACATAGAATTGGACGGACGGGGCGGGCGGGTTCGGTAGGTACGTCGATCAGTTTTGCGTGTGAGGAAGATTCTTTCTTGCTGCCGAATATTGAGAAGACGTTGGGGCAGAAGTTGCCTTGTGTGTATCCGGATGCGTCTTTGTTGGCGGAGCCGCCTCCCTTCAGTCGGGCTACACATTTTAAGGATGAGTCGAAACCTGCGCGTAGTGGTGGGTCGTCGCGTCCGGGGCAGGGGCGCAGTGGTGGTGGGAAGCCGCGTCCGCGTCGGTAAGATTTTTGGCTGAAAAGGCTGAAAAGGCTGAAAAGGCTGAAAAGACAGAAAGGCGGGGACCAGGACTCAGGTAGATTGATAGTGTGGTCGCGACGGGAGCGGGTGGCCGTGCCGGACCGGCCGCATCCTTTGAGGGGGCGCCCGGCGGTGCGCAACTCAACGT
>JAUSPW010000443.1 GCA_030652635.1 Pseudohongiella sp.
CACAAAAAAATGCCCAGGTAGCTCAGTTGGTAGAGCAGAGGATTGAAAATCCTCGTGTCGGTGGTTCGATTCCGCCCCTGGGCACCATACATAAAAGCCTCGCGTAAGCGGGGCATTTTTTATGGGGAAAAGGGGCGGATGAGAACCACCGATGTGGTTCGATAAATTGCGCCAGCAATTTACAACGAGCGCGCCAGCGCGAAGCCCGCAGGGGACAAACAGCCAACAAGGCTGTTTGGATTATACCGCCCCGGTGGTTGACGCCGTCCTGATACTACCCAACCTGCTCATCTGGCTAATTGCCCGCTAAGGTCGCTAAGCTGATGCTGTGGCCAGCCACTAAGCGTGCTTGAGAAAATGCTCAATTGAGATGTCGAGTAGGGAAACCTAATTTCTGTGCGGGCACAGGATACCAACGGTATGCACTGCATTAGTTGTCGGGTTATGCTTGCTGCACTTCTCGTTGCTGCTGTGCAGCTCTAAAATACCGTGAGAACGCGGGCATTCAGGCTAAAAATGAATCACCAGCCATTAACTCTTATAGTTATCGACATGCAGCAGGGCATGAAAGAGCCATCGGCCGGAGTACGAAACAATCCCGACGCAGAGCAAAATATTCAGCGTCTCCTCGTTGCTTGGCGGACTGCCGGTTGGCCGGTTGTCCAGGTCCGCCACATATCACGAACCCTTGGCTCTCCATTTTGGCCCGGTCAGCCTGGCGCAGAGTTCCAGCGTGACTTGGCTCCACTACAAGGCGAGCATGTCGTAGAGAAAAATGTCCCTGATGCATTCATTCACACAGGGCTTGAGCGCTGGCTGCATGTTCGAGGGCTTCGGCATTTGGTCATCGTCGGTGTCAGCACTAACAATTCTGTGGAGGCAACAGCCCGTACAGCCGGTAATCTGGGCTTCAGCACCGTCGTTGTTTCCGATGCCACTTTTACTTTTGGCAAAACGGATCATGCCGGTGTTTTACGATCCGCGGAGGAAGTGCATGCCATGTCTCTAGCAAACCTGAACGGTGAGTATGCAACAATAATGACTACTGCAGACGCTCTCGGACTGCTCTAGGCTATTTCCCGAGCGCACCCTTACCCATATTGTTAACTGCAAAGGAGAAAAAAATGGAACTCGGTGCGTTTTCTATCAGCCTCGCGGTGAAGGACATCGCCGCTTCCAAAGCCTTCTACGAGAAATTGGGCTTCACCGTCTTTGGCGGCAAGCAGGAAGACAACTGGCTCATCATGAAGAGTGGGACCACACTGATTGGGCTCTTCCAAGGAATGTTTGAGAAGAACATGCTTACGTTCAATCCGGGATGGGACTCAAATGCCCAGCCTGTTCCAGGCTTTACCGATGTACGCGTGATTCAACAACGCTTGATTGAACAGCAATTAGAGCTCGGTGAGCAGGCAAACCTATCAACTACCGGCCCGGCCTACCTTACCCTGACCGATCCGGACGGCAACCCTATTCTGATTGATCAACATCTCTGAAGAGTACAGCAGACTCTATAAAGTGCAGTGGAAATTCCTGCGCAATACAAAGCAACTTACGGTGGGGGTAGACCACACCCTTAATCCGCAAACTGCATGCGAAACGGTGCACTGCGCAGTGCCGACCAAGCAAGCTGCATGTTGAGCCGCAGGCTGCCTGCTTGTTTTGTAGCAAACCTTTGCAGCGCATCCAGATCGGCCTTGTTATACCAATGGCCAGCCAGCACTAATCCTTGCACCTGTCGCAGGGCTTGAATGTCCTGCAAGGGGTTAGCGTTGAGCAGCACCAGATTGGCGTCTTTACCCACATCGACCGAGCCTGTGCTATCGAGAAGGCCAGCATATTGCGCAGGCCACAAGGTCGCACTTTGCAAAGCCTGCAACGGTGTTAGCCCAGCGTCGACATACAGTTGTAACTCATCGATCAATCCACTGCCCGCAAACACAAAGCTGTCGGGCGCATCGGTGCCAGCGATGATCGGTACACCCAGGTTTACGGCCTGATAAAGTTGTTGTTGCGCCAGCGCTAACAAGTCTTGATGTACCGAATGCCCGTCCTGATCCCGACCGCTTTGCATCATGCCATCGGCATCAGCTTGCCATAGCTGACGGAGCACCCATGGGACCTGTGCCAACCGAGCGTCCTGCCGAAAGGCCGTATCACCGGCTTTGGCACCAAGCTGCAAGGTTAACAAGGTTGGGCTCCACCACAAGCCGGCCGCGGCCATGTTTGCCATTTTTTCCTGGCAGAGCGCTGTATCCTGACTGTTGATGATCTGTCGCCAGACATCAGCAGTAATCAATCCCGCGCGCATGGGCTGTTGTTTAAGTGCCGTCGCGACCGCAGAGCATTCAAATAAAAACACACGACCGTGCTCAACACTGCGCTGTCCGCCAACAATTAGTTCAGCCAGACTTACCTGCCAGGGTTGGTGGCCAGCCAATTCCATCCCTGCATTCGTCGCAGCATGGCTCAGCCACCGATATTGTTCCGGACTGAGTAACTCATAGGTTTTCAGATTATCGACACCAAGAACCTGATAGTGCGCGGTTAAAGCTGATGCATCAGCCTCACTTTGCAGGCGCAAAAAAGCTGGGAAATTAGCTGGCACTTCAGCGCCGCCATTAAGCGCAAAGCTGCTTTGCTGGGGATAAAATGGGCTGCTGCGCTGACCAGCCAGAGTCTCTTGCTGCCAGCGTTGCCGATCCGCTGCGCAGGCCTGAAAGGTGTCTTGTTCAATCATACATCCCGACATATCGCGCAGGTAAGTGACGCCATTCGCCAGAAAAAACCCATGATGAATTTGCGGTGACAATTGCATGCTGTGCGTATGGCTGTCCCACAGACCAGGGATCACAATAGCGCCAGCACCATCTTGATATTGATAGTCTGGAACGCTAGCGGCAGCAATATTGGCAGCGCTGATCCGGCTGATCTTACCGTCTTCCAGCCAGATTGATTGCGGTGGGCTGACGACCCCGCTACGGGTATCCAGAATACGCACATGATCCAAAATCAACCGCCCTAGCTGCGCCACCGGCACGGGTCGTGGTGCTGGTGGATCAGACAACGGTAGTTGGAGCAAGAGAGCGCTGCTGAGCAGTAGAAAGCAACACAGCACCAGAATAGCGCGGAGGATAAAACGCAACATGTGAACTCCGATCGTCAAAGAAAATCAAAGTGTGTGTGCGTTGGCGTGAAATTTTCGTCAAATCACAACGGCGTCGTAAGTTGCTGGCGCAGCTCACTGCGCCAGTGCGTGGCGCTACTTTGATGCTCTAGTGTCATGCCACATCGACTGGCCAGCCTTGCTGCAATGCCTTCGCCAAAACCAGACAGCGCGTAAGGTTGCTGGCCTGAGCTTGCGCGTGGATTTTGCATGGTCAAACCGCTGGCGCAGGCTTGAACCAACACGACTCCATCTGCGCTGTGTCGCCAAATATTTTGTAAAAGATTACTGATGAGCAGCCGGAACAATTCAGCCGGCACCTTCAATGCGTCTGTCTCCGCCATATCAAGCTCAAGCCGCAGGCCCGTGCGTGATTGCCATTGCTGCTGTTGCTGCCAACACTGTGTGAAACAGCTGGCAAGAAGAACCGTTTCACCATCCACCTGGTCAGTTTCGCGCGCCATGTACAACAAACTTTGGATCAATTGATGCATTTGCGCGCAAGCCGTAGCGATTTGCTGCAAGCGGCGCTGCGTATCGGCATCTGCTTTTGGGTTTAGCAGCAGTAATTCGCAACTGCTTTGAATCACGGCCAGCGGTGTGCGTAATTCATGACTGGCATCGCGGCTGAAATGCTGCTCGCGTTCGGCAAATTGCTGCAAACGCAGCAAACTTTCTTCGAGTTTTTGCGCCAGCGCATGGGTTTCCCTATCAGTAAATTGATTTGAAAAATTACTGGGCAGCGGGTCTTGTTGTACGAGTGAAGCGAGTTGCAGCACTGGTTGACTGGCGCGGCGGGCGAAGTACCAGCCAAGCCCCAGCGCGACAAGCAAAAAAATACCAAACAACACACCATAGAGCGTCAGCATGGCTTGGCGCGCCGGCCTGACAACCAATTGCTGACTTACCTCGGTAACTAAAAACAGGCTTGTATCTTGCGCCGGATGCAGCCAGCGCCGCACATGATAATGCCGGCCTTGCTGACCAGTGAATTCCGACTCAGTCGGATTTTGCTGATACGCCACGGCAAGATCAGATGGGAATTGACTGGCTGATTGATACAACTGCAGGTGCGGATCGGCCGGCGCTGTGGCTGCGGGTTGTTGTAGCTGTTTGGCAATTTCAACATCCAGCTGTTGATAAAAAAACGCATCTTCAACGGTATAAACAAACATCAGCGTCAAAAACCCAAACAGCAATCCACAGCACACGACCAGCAGTAAAAACGCGGCGCGGATGCGCACACTCAATGACGGTCTGCGCAGCGCCATCACACAGATTCCGATACGCGCAGTACAAAACCCACACCGTGCACAGTGTGCAGCAATGGCCAGTCAAACGGTTTATCCAATTGTTGACGCAACAGATAGATGTGACTGCGCAGCGCGTCAGAATCAGGGGCATCGTCCGGCCAAAGCCGTTCCGATAATTGCTGCCGGCTGAGCACTGCAGGGCTGGCTTCAGCCAGCATTAGCAATATTTGAAAACCCAGCGGGTGCAGTTGCAAAAGCTGTCCCGCACGCCATGCCTGATGGCTGCGTCGATCAATGCCTAAGGGGCCAATGTCCAGAGTATAAGCGTCAGGTTGACTGCGTCGTGCCAAGGCTTGACAGCGCAATGCCAGTTCAGCCAGCGCGAATGGTTTGGTCAAATAGTCGTCCGCACCGGCATAAAATCCCTGAGTTTTTTCGTCCAACGTATCCCGCGCGGTCAGCATCAGCACAGGGATATGCCGGCTGCCTTGTGTCCGCAGCTGGCGACATACACTCAAACCATCAAGCCGGGGAAGCATTAAATCCAGCAAGATCACATCAAAATTGTGCTGCAACGCCAGAAACAAACCATGTTTGCCATCCGCAGCATAATCGACGTGATGACCACAAAGCTGCAGGTAATCAACCACATTGCGCGCCAAAGCGGGCTCATCCTCTACCAGCAGGATACGCAGCACTTGGGCCGGCAACAGGCTGACAGCATCCGTCGAGGGCTGCATCAACATGAACCTTTGGGGTGGAGCTTCAACATCAGCGATTCAAAATCTCCGGCGCATCTGTAAACGGTCGAATGCCAAACTCAGGATAAATTTCACTGGGAAAATAGAAATTGCCATCCTTCACAACCAATGAAATTGTCTTGATGGCTTTTAAATCTGCTATCGGGTCGCCAGGAATCAGAAAAAAATCAGCCAGTTTGCCCGGCGCAATTGAACCCAGTTCATCAGCCTGTCCCAGATAACTTGCCATATCCAGCGTGGCCATTTTGAGCACCTCAGCCGAGCTCATGCCAATCTCTTGGTACAGCTCCAGCTCGCGGTGATAGGTGAACGAACCACCCAGATCTGTGCCCGGGATAATAACTACGCCCTGATCGCGCATTTCACGCACGGTTTCTAAAATCTTGGCATAACCCTGCCGATAGGCGATGTCATCCTCAGGCGTGGCGATTTCAGAGCGCGCGGTTCTGGCATTGCGCTGAATGCCCACCGGCATGTTGTCGATGTAATCCAGCATACCTGGCGCTACCTCGCCATTGCGGGACAACATCAGGTTCTCATGAATGGCCAACGTCGGATCAATACCCATGCCACGCCCAGCCATGCTCGAAATGGTCAATTGCACCGCAGGGGACTTGATGTCGATGGCCGGGAAACGCTTCATGGCAGTCAGCCGCAACAACGTACGGGTGTCTTCGTCGGGCGCCAGCACCCAGCCCAACATGACCTGATTAATGTGCGTCAGCTCATCGTATCCTGCTGCAATCATGGCATCCGCATTGGTGAAGGCAGGCACGTGCCCTGAAACGCGCATGCCACGCGCATGCGCTTCCGTGACCATGGCTGGCACCCATGCCGGATTCATGCTGTTATAGATTTTGATTTGATGAAAATCACCCTGATCGGCATACCAGCGCACGGCATCCAGGGCTTCTTCTTGTGTCGACACCAGGATGCCGCTGTTGGAGTTGAACGGGCTTTTACCTTCGATAAAACCGCTGCGATTAATGCGCGGCCCGACCAATCGGCCCGACTCGATTTTCGCAATCAAGTCACTGAGCACTTCATTATTGTTGCCCATATCACGAAAGCTGGTGACCCCTGCCGCAATATTAAGCAGCGCACTGCCCTGGCCCGCATGCGCATGCATTTCATACATGCCGGCAACCAAAGTGCCGCCCGCCCCATCGATCAAAATTTCATCGGCATTGGCTGCCTGGACAACACCATCCACCGCGGCGATGCGATTCTCTGTCACCAAAACCGATGCCAGTTCAGTCAGACTCAAGCTGATTGGATCAAATACCCTGACGTTGTTAATACGCACGGGTTTGTCAAAAACGCGGGTGACCTTTTCCTGTATGGTTTCAAAGCGGCGGGTAGCGTATTCAGCAGCCATGTTACGCAAACGCTCTTCTTCCGCTTCGAAGCCC
>JAUSPW010000445.1 GCA_030652635.1 Pseudohongiella sp.
CCCTTGGCCAGCATCTGGGTTCCCACCAGAATACAGGGCTCCCCCTGTTGCACTTTGGCCAACAGTCGCTCGAGCTCGTCCTTTTTTCGGGTAACATCGCGGTCAATTCTGATCACGTCGGTAGCGGGGAAGCAGCCCTGCAAAAAAGCTTCACTACGTTCAGTACCGACACCCACTGCTTGCATGGATTTTCCGCCACAATCAGGGCAGTGCCGAAATACCGGATGGCGACGCTCACAATGGTGGCAACACAAATGCGGCGGGCTTTTGTGAATTGTCAGGCGCGCATCGCAGAACTTGCATTCCGCAGTCCAGCCGCAATCGCCGCATTGCAAGACAGGTGCAAAGCCCCTGCGGTTGATAAAAACCAGTACCTGATTGCCGTCATTCAGATGCTGTTGGATGTGTTCCAGTAGTTTGCCGGAAAAGCCCTGGTTCATGTCTTGGGCATGGGTATCAATCAACACAAACCTTGGTTTGTTGGCAGTGCCGGCGCGCTCTGTCAGTTGCAAGCGCGTGTAACGTCCTGATGCGGCGTTCTGCAGGCTTTCAAGACTGGGCGTCGCCGATCCAAGCACAATCGGAATCTGTTCTGCTGATGCTCTCATGACAGCGAGGTCGCGTGCCGAATAGCGAAAGCCATCTTGTTGTTTGAATGAGCTGTCGTGCTCTTCGTCGACAATGATCAGCCCGGGCGCCGCCATAGGTGTAAACACGGCCGATCGTGTCCCGATAATGATGCCTGCCTGCCCGGTTGATGCAGACAGCCAGGCGTTCAGTCGCTGTCTGGCCGTCAGACCGGAGTGCAGCACGGCAATGGGCTCGTCAAAGCGTTGCTGGAAGCGCGCCAGCGTTTGTGGTGTCAGACTGATTTCAGGGACCAGTACCAGTGCCTGTTTGCCTGCAGCCCGCGTTTGTGCGATGGCTTGCAGATACACTTCGGTTTTTCCGCTGCCAGTGACGCCATCCAGTAAAAATCCCTGATAACGTCCCAGCGCTTGAGTGATCTGGTCGCAGGCAGCTTTTTGGTCTGGGTTGAGCAACTGCTCTTGCTCGGCAGGGTATGAGTGTTCTGCGCCGGACTTTTTCTTGTCCATAGCCCGAATCTTGAGCTCAGCGGGGGCCGTCCCACGCAAGCCGGCTGGCATCAAAGTGTGCAATGCATCGCCGATGGGGTGCTGATAATACTTTGCTGCCCACAGCCAGAGACTGAGCAGGTGTGCGGGAATCAGAGGCTCGCTGTCCAGTATACGTATAACTGGTTTGAGCTTGTTGATGTCCAGCAATGAGCTGGAATCCAGTTCAAGCAGCACGGCGGTCAACTCGCGATTGCCAAATGGAACCAACACCCTGATGCCAGGTTTGAGCGATGGAAATTCGAGCTGCAAGCTTGATGGCAGCAGGTAGTCAAAACTGCGGCGCAAGGGCGTTGGTACCGCAACCCGGGCTATAACGGGGCGTTGCGGCTCTATGAGTGGGGAATCAGACATAAGGTAACTGGCGCAGGTCAGCGAGCATGAATGAGTGCGGTTCCGACCGGGTGTCATTTTGTAGCAGGCGATTATAACTGGTTTTAGCGGGAGCAGGCTTCCATTATACTCATGCCAACAATGCCACCAGTTTGAGGTGGGCAACCCAACGCTAACAACAGGAGCTATCTTGAACAGCAACAACACTCAGACCGCTGCTTTGAATGAGCTACTCTCTTTGCGTCAGCAGATTGACCGTCTGGACCATGCGCTGGTCCTGCTGTTGGCCAACCGTTTTGCGTTGACCCAAAAGGTCGGGGAACTCAAGGCAGGTGCGGGTCTGAACTCGGTAGATCCTAAGCGTGAAGAAGAAAAACTGGCCAGCATCCGCAATTTATGTGAGGCGCATGAGCTCAACCCGGATCTGTTAACGGACATTCTGGCGCAAATCATGCGCGAAACTGTGCGCAACCATGAAAGAATCCGTGCCCAGACTGCTCAGTCAGTTTGAGTGCTCTTGCTTAGTCGCTATTGTCTGTTACAATGGCGCCCTTTTTTCACTAGCCACTAATGGTCAATCCAATTGGGGATTGTCTGCGATGTGGTACTTGCTCAGGTATGGTGCGTGCCCGGAAGTAGTCGCTGGCGCGTGGCGATACCAGTAATTTTCGAGGATATACCATGAAAGCTGATATTCATCCAAAGTACGTTGCGATCAAAGCTACCTGCAGCTGTGGCAATGTGATTAACACCCGTTCAACACTTGGCCACGACATGCTGATCGACGTGTGCGCAGCCTGCCACCCGTTCTACACTGGCAAGCAGAAGATTCTTGACAGCGCGGGTCGTATTGACCGTTTCAACAAGCGCTTTGGCAACCGCACAATCAAGTAAGTTTGATACGTGTGAAAGCCCCAAAAAAAGCCCCGCTGGTCGGGGCTTTTTTTTGGCTACGGAAATTGAAGATCAGAATATGATTTCGGTAGACAGGGTGTTCTGGTTGTCACGATTCGGTGTGCGCGGTTGCTGTTGATTGCGCATTTCCGCCGGGGCCGATTCAGCCATAAAAACTTCGAACATGGTGCCAGCCTGTCCAGGTCTGGCGATTTCGCCGGTTTCCCGATCTATCAAGCGGTCAACCAGTCCATCTGGGCGATGCATGGTATTTTCCGGGCGCCCTTCAAGCGCTTTTTTCATGTAGTCAATCCAGATAGGTACGGCGACAGTCGCGCCTTGTTCGGATTCACCCAAGGCCTCAGGTGTGTCAAAACCGACAAAAACGCTGGTGGCGATATCGCGATTAAATCCTGTAAACCACAGCTCCGAAGGGCCGTTGGTAGTTCCGGTTTTACCCATCAGGTCACGTCGATCAATCTCGCGTGCCACGCGTCGGCCGCTACCTGCCTCCACAACACTGCGCAACATGGTATTCAGAATGTAGGCGACCCGTGGATCGGTAACAGATTCGGTTTCAGGCGTCTGGGCTTCAAACACCACACCTTGCAAGGTCTCAATTTTCTTGATCAGCGCGGGCTGCAAACGATAACCCCCGTTGGCAATCATGGCATAGGCCGTTGCCATTTCCAGAGGTTGTACGTCCTGGCTGCCCAGCGCAATGGTCAAATCGTTGCGCGGGAAATTCTCAGTTCGGAATCCAAAGCGACCCGCAAAATCAAATACCTTTTCCCAGCCTAACTGGTCGAACAGGCGTACAGCCGGAACGTTTCGTGAGTCTTTGATGGCGTTGCGCAGGGTGATAGGTCCCACAAAGTTGCGTTCGTAGTTCTGTGGCCGATAATCACCGCGCGAGAACGGCGCATCATTTATCAGAGATGCCGGGGTATACCCTGTTTCCAGTGCCGCCCCGTACAGGAACGGCTTGAACCCGGAGCCTGGTGGTCGCGAAGCGATGGCGCGGTTTACCTGGCTGTATCGAAAATCGTAACCTCCGACCAGCGCAAGGATGTCGCCGTTATCCGGTGAAACCGAGACAATCGCGCCCTGCAGTTCTGGTACTTGGCCCAGTTGCCATTCGCCTTCCGGGTTTTGGCGCAAGCGCACAACGTCGCCCACTCGGGCAACATCCGACGCTTGTGATGGAATAGGCCACGCGTTATCCCGGGTAATAAAAGGCCTTGCCCATTCGAGTCCTGACCAGTTGATAGTGACGGTTGAGCCATCTCTCAACATGACGCCGATCGAGCGATCAAGCACATTGGTTACGA
>JAUSPW010000448.1 GCA_030652635.1 Pseudohongiella sp.
AGCCCGGAGCACAAATTACGATTGGTGAAGGCCCTGCAAGCTCAAGGCATGATTGTGGCCATGACCGGTGATGGTGTGAACGATGCGCCAGCGCTAAAGCGGGCTGATGTGGGCATTGCCATGGGTCAAAAGGGCAGTGAGGCAGCACGCGAAGCCTCACAACTCGTGCTTGCGGATGACAATTTTGCTTCGATAGTGGTGGCCATCAGCGCCGGCCGAAGCGTTTATGACAATCTGCGCAAAGTGATTTCTTTTTTGTTGCCAATTAACGGTGGCGAATCCTTGAGCCTGGTGATTGCTATTCTGTTTGGGCTGACCTTGCCGATTACAGCCGCACAAATTCTCTGGGTCAATATGGTGAGTTCAGTCGCGCTGGCACTGGCCTTGGCGTTCGAGCCGCCAGAGCCTGGCGTCATGAGTCGCCCGCCGCGAAAGCCTGGTGAATCCATGTTGTCGGTGCAAGTTGTGTGGAGGATTCTGCTTGTCTCGGTAGTTTTTACTGCTGGAGTGTTCGGGCAATTCCTGTTGGCACAGGCCCAAGGCGCTTCGCTGGAAACTGCCAGGACAATGGCGGTGAACACCTTGGTGATGATGGAGATGTTTTATCTGTTCAGCGTGCGCTACAGCTACGGGAGTTCGATCAGTTTCCAAGGCATGCTGGGCACACCGGCGGTCCTGTATTCAATTGCTGCGGTAGCGGTGTTTCAGGTGTTTTTCACCTACACACCGTTTATGCGGAATGCGTTTGGCTCTGAACCACTCAGCCTGCTGCAAGGCATACAGGTATTTGGTTTTGGCGTAGTTGTGCTGTTGATTGTCGAGCTGGAAAAGTGGCTGCGCCGCCGCTTTTCTGCGGCAGCCTGACGTTTAAAAGGCTTAGCCTTTGCCGCGCATTTTGTTGGGGCCGCGCAGACAATCTTTTTCGATGTACTCAATGATAGCGCCGGCGATATCCATGCCGGTGGCCTTTTCGATGCCTTCCAGTCCCGGTGAGGAATTCACTTCCAGTACCAGCGGTCCGTGATTGGAGCGAATGATGTCAACACCGGCCACATCCAGACCCATCACCTGAGCCGCTTTGGTGGCGAGCTTGCGCTCATCAGGGCGCAGTTTTACAACTTTGGCAGAGCCGCCGCGGTGCAGATTGGAGCGATACTCACCCGGCATGGCCGTACGTTGCATGGCTGCGACCACTTTGTCACCAACCACAAAACAACGGATATCGGTGCCAGAGGCTTCCTTGATAAATTCCTGTACCAGAAAGTCGGCTTCCAACCCACGGAACGCGGTGATCAAACTTTCAGCCGCCTTGCGAGTCTCTGCCAGTACCACACCATTACCTTGGGTACTGCGCAGTACTTTGACCAGCAGTGGTGCACCGCCGACAGAATTGATCAGATCGGTGGTGGCGTCTGCCGAATGCGCATAACTGGTGATAGGCTGACCAATACCTCGACGTGCCAGCAACTGATGCGCACGCAGTTTGTCGCGCGAGCGAGTAATCGCAATCGATTCGTTAACAGAGTAAGTGCCTCCTACCTCAAATTGCCTCAGCACAGCGCTGCCATACATGGTGACACTGGCGCCAATGCGCGGGATCACCGCATCAAACTCCAAAGCCTCCGGATCGCCGATGCCCTTATAAAAAACGGTGGGATTATTGGCTGTGATGTTCATGTAACACTTCAGAACATCAATGACCCGTGCCTCATGCCCTCGCTCCTTGGCAGCCTCAACCAGTCGTCGTGTTGAGTACAGTTTACCGTTGCGGGATAACACACCGATTTTCATGTTCAAATATCCTGGGAAAACACCTGGTCAGATCAGGCAGGGGAGGGTTCCGGTTAGTGTCCGGGGTCAAAAAAGGCGCACACATTACCACAAAACACATGACAAGCAAGTGGCACCGGCTGGCCCCCGGATTCTGTATTCTTTTTTATTTTTACCCGCTGCTTTGACCGCTTTACTGCCATTAAATTCACTGGCTGCAAGAATCTTGTTTTACGCTCGCAGCTCATCATGACACCAGTTTCAATCCATAGCCAAAGCTTATCGGCAGATGGACGGAGAATGTGAATTTGCTTGAGTTCAGCCACAGGCTTGTGGTGCGTTATCGCGCATGCGAACATCTTGGTTCTTTAACCCAGATGACTTAAGGCGCGGGTACAATTTTATGGCAGCAGCACAATGAGCAAGCCCCTGCAACTGCTCGCAATCGCGGCATCCCTGCTGTTGTTGGCAGTCCTGTTAAATGCGGGCGTGTTGTCAGCCAGCTGGCGTTGGGATGACCCCTCTATCCTGTTGCATGCGCATCAATTTTCCATCATGCAAGATGTGCTGGATCCTGCCGTGTGGCAGCAGTTTTCGCCTGCCAATCTCACACCTTTGCTGATTCTGTCGATGGAGATCGATCTGATTCTGGCAGGTATGTCGCCCTGGTTTTTTTATCTGCATCAATTGAGTCTGCTGGCTGCAGCTGCGTTTTTGCTGTTTGTGTTGTTGCGTTTATGGTGCGAGTTCAGGTTTGCGGTCGCCGGCGGCGTGCTGTTTTTATGTGGATTGCCCACCATGATGGTCGCCGAACAGCTGATGACACGCCACTATGCCGAGGGCCTGGTACTGGCCTTGCTGGCGCTTTACGGTTTTGTACGCTACCTGCGCACCGGTGCCTTGGGCATACTGACACTGGCTGTGCTGGCCTACGTGCTGGCGGTGATGGCCAAGGAAGTGTATGTACCGCTGCCGGCCATGCTGCTGTGTCTGCCTGAATCCTCTTGGCAAAGGCGCGTGCGTGCCAGTGCGCCTTTTTTTGGGGTACTGTTGTTCTATGCCGTATGGCGCAGCTGGATGTTGCCCTCGGTCACCGGCGGTTACGTAGACAGCACCAGCTACTTCAGCGCTGCATTTTTGCAACAGGTAGTTGCCTCTTACCTCAGCTTTCCGCGTCTGCTCAGTGGCGGCACATGGCCGTTGTTTATGCTGCTGTATCTGCTGTTGATTGGCTATTACTTGCGGCAAAAATACCGGCATTCTCAGCAAACCTCGCACAGCCACGTGCCGAGTGTCTGGCCGTTGTTTAGCCTGTTGACAGCGGCCTTGGTGCTGTTGCCGCTGGCGCCCTTGGTGCAATCGCCAGGTATCGTGCAGGCCGATCGTTACCTGTTTGCCTTGTGGGCAGCGCTGAGTTTTTCGATGGCTTTTTTTGCGGGACGTTTTGCGGATGGCCGATCAAGGCCATGGTTATTAGCCGGGCTGGGTATGCTGGCCGTGCTCAGTCTTGTGCATGCGTTGCCGGCACGTCAGGCCATGGCCGATGTCGGCAAGGCGTTTGATGTGCAGGGTGAATTTGTTTGGCAGCAGAATGATTCGGTTGCCTACCAACCTTCCGCGGAGGTGTTGCCCGCCTTGTGGTTTGTGACCGGGCTTGTTGAGCTTAAAAGAGGTATCAACTCAGGGACCTCGCCCGTTGTGGTGGTCGATGATATTTATCTTGCTCAGGCCAATGGCAAAGCTTTATTCGCCTATGATCCGCAATGCATATGTATGCGGGATCAATCCGCCGATGCA
The DNA here is from genome assembly GCA_030652635.1 of Pseudohongiella sp. Taxonomy (GTDB): domain Bacteria; phylum Pseudomonadota; class Gammaproteobacteria; order Pseudomonadales; family Pseudohongiellaceae; genus Pseudohongiella. Next base: position 3,568 of record JAUSPW010000448.1, read on the forward strand.
GAGATGCGTCGTCAGCAACTGGCGGCGAGCCTGCGCCCACTGGCGCCAATGTCTGTGCAGTTTGACTATCAACAAAGCACTGTTACGTGGCAGTTTGGCCCTTATACCGACGGCGTTTATCAGCTGGTCTCGGATCGGATCGGGGTGATACCCGCGCCGCCACAAGGGCAGATGCGAGCGATTCTGGCCGAAGGCGCCAATTTCTATGTGCGATACCAGTCCCCAGAGGGATGGCAAAGTTATTCAGACGCGTTTCTGATCAAACACAATGGGCCTGCCATCAATTGGGTCAGGGAGTAAGGCAGTGGACGCGATCGCGATCATTATTCCGGCATATAACGAAGCTCAATCCATTGCTGCTAATCTGGCCGTGATTCGTGCGTCCGTAGACACCATCGCCGATACCGAATTTATGCTGGTGGTGATTGATGACGGATCTCGCGATGACACCGGCGCCATCGTGCGGCAATTGCATTCGCAAGATTCAAGGGTGCAGTTGTTAAGTATGAACCGCCACTATGGCAAAGAGTCGGCAATTGCGGCAGGTTTGCAGTCAACCCGGCACCTTGATGCGGTAATCGTGATGGACAGCGATCTGCAGCACCCACCAGCGATGATTGCCAATATGGTGGCGTACTGGCGCAGCGGCGCTCGCGTGGTGGAAGCGGTCAAGGAATCGCGTGGTAATGAAAGTTTTATGCGTGGCACCCTGGCGCGCCTTTTCTACCGGCTGTTTAACTACTTTACGCGCCTTGGTATCGACGGACATACAGATTTTAAGTTGCTCGACAAAGAGGTGGTTAACGCCTGCTGCAATCTGCCAGAGCACGGTCGATTCTTTAGGGGGTTGGTGGCCTGGCTTGGATTCGAAACCGTGCAGATACCCTTTGATGTGCCCAGATCAACACGACAACGATCCGCATGGGGTAACGGCGCCTTGTTCCGTTATGCCATCGACTCCATTACCTCTTTTACGGCCTTTCCCTTGCAGATTGTGAGTGCGCTGGGCGCTTTGACCTTTCTGCTCAGCATTGTAATTGGTGGCATGGCCTTGGCTGACAAGCTGGCCGGACGCGCCGTGGATGGTTTTACAACCGTCATTTTGTTGATTCTGATTATTGGCAGTGTATTGATGTTCAGTGTCGGGCTGATTGGAATTTATGTTGGCCGCATCTACGATGAAGTAAAACGACGCCCGAATTTTTTGATCAACCGACACAAGAGTACCTTGCATGATTAAGTATGCCGCTGTGCTGATGCACGCACTTGTGCTGGCCACCTTGCTGGCGTCCTCTCATGGCATCCTGAAATGGGTCTCCAGCCAGCCGCATGATAACTACATAGGCATGTTGCTGGGGCATTGGAAAGCCGTGTTTGCGGCTCTGTCTGTCTACGGATTTATATTCTTTTATTACATTCTTGTGCTGCGCAGCAGTCCAGTGTCTATACTTTATCCAGTGTATACCGGTCTTTCGGTATTGTTTGTGCTGCTGATTGGTCGGCTGGTGTTTTCCGAGCCATTGACCAGTGTGCAGGTGTTTGGGGCAGCGTTGGTGCTGGCAGGCATAATTCTGATGGGGAGTGGCAAATAGCTGCCCCGCGCGGGAAAGTTGTGGATGGGAGCTGAAATGAAAAGAGTAGTGACAGGGTTGATGGCGGGGATGTTGACGACGGTTTCGTTGACGCTCGCTGCGCAGGATCTTGATGCCTTTGCCGAGCGGGTCAGTGAGTTTACGCTGGATAATGGTTTGCACTTTGTTGTGATTGAGCGACCGGTCGCGCCGGTTGCCACGTTTGTGACATTTGTAAATGTGGGTGGAGTTGATGAGCCAGTCAACAATACCGGCGTTGCGCATATTTTTGAACATATGGCGTTTAAAGGGTCGAGTCGAATAGGCACAAACGATCACGAGGCGGAACAGCAAGCCTTGCAACGAATGGACGATGCCTATCGCGCATGGCTTGCAGAATCATACTCATCAGTGCCCGACCAGAGCCGGCTGGATTCACTTTGGCAGACCTTTGAGCAATGGCAGACACAGGCTGGCTCCTATATCAAGAGTGAAGAGTTTTCCCAGATTATCGAGCGAGAAGGGGGTGTGGGTCTGAACGCATTTACCAGTGCGGACGCGACCGGTTATTTTTATTCCTTGCCGCAGAACAAAGCCGAGCTTTGGTTTTTTCTGGAGGCTGAGCGTTTTATGGACCCGGTGTTCCGTGAGTTTTATGTCGAAAAAGACGTCATCATGGAAGAACGGCGTATGCGGACAGATTCCAATCCACAAGGCCGTCTGCTGGAGGAGTTTCTGAGTGTTGCTTACTCCGCGCATCCCTACCGTAATCCGGTGATTGGCTGGGCCTCGGATATCACGGCCACCACCATTGCGGATACCCAGCGGTTTTTTGAGACCTATTACGTGCCTTCCAACATGACAATCGCAATCGCCGGCGACGTCAAAACAGAGGAAATGCGGGCGTTGGCGGAAAAATATTTTGCAGCCATGCCTGCGGCGCCACATCCCCCTGCGGTTAAAACCATCGAGCCTGCACAGCGGGGTGAGCGTCGCTTTGTGATTGAAGAGCAAAGCCAGCCGCTGTTTATCGCCGGTTATAAAACGGTGGCTGCCGGGCATCCTGATGCGGCGGCGCTGGAAATGCTGAGTCAAATTCTGTCTGCCGGACGAACCTCCCGACTTTATCAGCGCATGGTGCAGGATGAGCAGTTGGCACTTGGTGTGCAGGCGCTGACCGGATTCCCGGGGTCGCGGTTTCCCTCATTGTTTGTGACGTTTGCGGTGCCCAATATGGGTGTGTCACTGGCCTCTGTGGAACAGGTCATTAATGAAGAAATCGAAAAGGCCAAACAGGGTGATATCCACCAGGAAGAACTTGATCGCGCGGTGACCAATGCGCGTGCAGGCGTGGTGCGGGGGTTGAATTCCAATATGGGTCTGGCGCTGGGGCTGGCACAGGCGCATGCCCAGCGCGGAGACTGGCGTGAGGCGTTTTCATACTTGGAGGATCTTGAGGCAGTCACACTGGCTGATTTGCAGCGTGTTGCCCAACAGTATCTGGTGCCTGGCAATCGTACCGTTGGCATGATCAACAACAGCAGCGTGCAGCAGGAGTGATGACTGTCATGATGATAAAACAAATGATGTTGATTGGCCTCCGGCGACTGACCATAGCCAGCGCCCTGACGCTGGCAAGTATTGCTGTTGCTCACGCGCAATCTGCTCCCAACCCCTGGGAAGCGTTTGAGTATCCCGAGATCAATAATTTTGACATGCCAGCGCTGGAGATTTTTGAGCTTGAAAATGGCATTCGTTTTTATCTGGTTGAAGACCGTGAATTGCCGCTTATCGATCTGACGGTACTGGTACGCACCGGCGGAATCCTGGTGCCTGATGACAAAGTGGGGCTGCAAAATCTGACCGGCGCCGTCATGCGCAGTGGTGGTTCTGTGAACTACCCGGACAATGAGCTCAACCGAATGCTGGAGAATCGGGCAGCTGAAATTGAAACGGAAATCGGCTTCAGCTCGGGCTCGGCGCGTATGAATGTGCTGGCCAATGATTTTGAAGCTTTATTACCGGTTTTTCTGGATGTGCTGGTTAATCCAGCGTTTCCTGAGGAGCGTTTGCAACTGGCCATTACGCAGCAGCGCAGCAGTATTACGCGTCGCAATGATGATCAGGGCAGTGTCGCCAATCGAGAGTTTCAGCGACTGATTTATGGGCAGCAATCCAAATACGCACGGCGCATAGAAAACGCAACGCTGAGTAACATCACAAAACAAGATGTGTTGGATTTTCACAAGCAGGCATTTGTGTCGCGCAATATGATGGTCGGGGTGACCGGCGATTTTGATGTGGCTGAGATGCGGGCACTGTTGAGTGACGCATTTGCTGTGGTGCCGGCTGGTGATGCGAGTCTGCTGGAATTCCCGCCCGTGGATTACAACTTAGATTCGGGCATTTTTCTGGTAGATAAACCAGATGTGAATCAGAGTTATGTGCTGCTCGGACACATTGGGGGTATGCGTGACAGTCCGGACTATGCGGCCTTACAAGTCATGAACAGAGTGTTAAGTGGCGGTTTCTCCAGCCGCTTGATGCAGGTGGTGCGCAGTGAACTCGGGCTAGCATATTCGGTGTTCGGATCTTATGGCAGTGGTTTGTATTTTCCCGGCACTTTCAGTGCTGGGGTGATGACACAAAGTGATTCCACCTCCGCCGCGATTGAAGCCATTGTTGCTCAGATCAGGCGTCTTCAGGACGAACCCATCAGTGATGCGGAATTACGTGATACCAAGGACCAATTCCTCAACACACTGGTGTTCCAGTACCCCGGTATCAGTGCCGTGTTGCGCGAGCGTATGAATAATGATTACGCAGGTTTGCCGCCAGATACCTTCGAGCAGTTGGTCGCACAGATTCAGCAAGTCTCGGTGGCTGATGTACAGTCGGTAGCACAGCGTTACCTGAGACCGGATACCTTGCGGATACTGGTCGTAGGCAATGCCGCTGAGCTGGGTGATCAACTTGAGCGCTTTGGTAATGTGCAGTCGGTGGATATCAGTATTCCGCAGTAAGCATTTTTACGACATAACAATAATAAGAGGGCAGGACGTGGATATCGCCGGCATTCGTTCCCGCACCATCAGGCTTCGCACACTAACAATCAGCTTTCATCCGCTGGTGTTTATCTGCCTATGCTCCAGCCTGGGCATGTTTATCAGCCTGGGCTTCTGGCAACTGGATCGAGCGGATGAAAAGCGTGCTCTGGCCATGGCGATGCAACAGCGTGCCGTGGCGGAGCCGGTTGCGCTGAGTGCTTTGCACAGTTTGGCAGAGAGTGTGGCAGACAGTGTGGCAAACACTACGCAGCCTGATACAGCCCAGAGTCCCGACCAGACGCCCGGCAATATGACCCGGGTGCAACTTTTTGGTGAATATCAGCATGACATTTCATTTCTGGTGGCTTTCCAGTTTTTTCAGGGGCGCGCCGGATATGAACTGGTGACACCGTTGAGGCCGACAGATGGCGGGCCATTGGTGTTGGTCAGTCGTGGTTGGATGTCGGCCGGCGCTGATCTGGGTCGGCCAGCGGTACCCGCCGGTGTTAGTGGCGAACAAGCGCTGATTGCCCAAATACACGTGCCGGAGTTTGACGTGCCCGCAGGGGAGGTGACCGACACGGATTGGCCTGTGCGTTTGCCGCGTATGAATGTAAAACAAGCAGAACAATTGCTGGGCGAGCCCGTCTATCCCTATGTGTTGCGACTGGAGGCTGATCAAGCAGGTGTGCTTTCACGCCATTGGAGCATGCCCCGCGTTGAAACGCGGGGGCATTTTGCGTATGCGATACAGTGGTTTGGTATTGCACTGCTGGTATCGATAGCCGCGCTGTTTTACTCCAGCAATCTCGCGCAACTGATCAAGGACTGACAGTCCGTGTGTCTGCCACCAACAACTTAGCGCGGAACCGCAACAATCTGCAGCTCTACACGTCGGTTGCTGGCGCGACCTTGTTCATTATCATTGCTTGCAATCGGGCGATCCGGGCCGACACCTTGCACCAGCAAGCGGTTCTGATCAACGCCACGTGACGCAAGGTAGTTGGATACACTGCCAGCCCTGCGGTTTGACAGGTTGTAGTTGTAGTCACGAGCGCCCGTTGAATCAGTATGGCCGACCACTTGCAGGCGTGTATCGGTAAATTTGTAAAGCACCTGCGCTACCGAATCCAGCACCGGGAAAAAGTCCGGGCGTATGTCATATTGATTAGTGTTAAAGGTGATGTTGCCAGGCATGATCAGATCGAGTTGATCGCCGTTGCGGTTGACCTGAACACCCGTGCCTTGTAATTCTTCGCGAAGCTCTGCTTCCTGAGCATCCATATAAGCGCCAACACCTGCGCCAATGGCGCCACAGCCCAGCGCTGCATTTCGTGCATGTTGACCGCTGTCGATGGCGCCTACCAGACCACACACAACGCCACCGATGGCGCCATATTGCACAGCGCGACTGGTTTGTTGTTGGCCGGTGTATGGGTTGATCGTGCTGCAAGCAGCCAATGCGGCAGCAGACGTCAGCAAAACAATTGATTTGATAAATGTAGACATAATGGCATTCCTTTAGTGTGTGTGATCTGCCTGCAAGCGTGTGATTAAGTATTGATTTGTTTCTGATCAATAACACTGCAAGTAATCAGGTGTAGCTTAGTATTGGTTAGAGCACA
>JAUSPW010000450.1 GCA_030652635.1 Pseudohongiella sp.
CTGTTCACATTCTGCCTTAAAGTATTCGAGATACCCCTGCTCCTGAAGGCGTTGATTGAGTATTCTGAACAGTTCTGGCAGGTGGGCAACGTCCAGCGCCGCATATTGAACTTGTAACTCAGACAAGGGCCGTTGCAACCAATCTGACCGGGTTTCGGATTTTTCAAGCACCGTATCCATCAATTTCAACACCAGATTCAGGTAGCTCAAACTGAATCCAAAACCAAGAAATGCAGCGGCGCGCTGGGTGTCAAACAAAGGACTTGGTGCACACTTAAATTCGCTATAAAACAGCACCATGTCCTCTGAACAGGAATGTATGACTTTGCAAATACCAGGGTCAACAAGGATATCCACAAAGGGCTGCCAGTCTGTCAGCGCCAAAGGATCCAGCAAAAAGTTATTGCCTTCGTCCCCAACCTGAATCAAGCCGGCCTTTGGGTAGAAGGTGCTTACCCTCATAAACTCGGTATCTATTGCCAACAGCGCTTTTTTACGCCATGACTCACAGAGTGTTTTAAGTCTGCCGTTATCGACAACCAGCTCTGCATTCAAGTCCTCAGTCATTCATTTTTCCATTCGGCTGAAAAAATCAGCGCAGTTGTTGACGCCCATTAAAAGCATGGCTCAGCGTGCCACCATCGACATATTCCAACTCCCCGCCAACCGGGACACCGTGGGCAATTCTGGAGAGCAAAACAGGCCTGTCTTTGAGCAAGCCCGCTATGTAATAAGCCGTTGCTTCACCCTCAACTGTAGGGTTGTTAGCGAGAATGATTTCCTGCACTGGATGCCGATCTAGCAAGGACAATAGCGCGTCAATGCCGATTTCTCGCGGACCCATACCATCAATTGGAGACAAGTGCCCGGTGAGCACAAAGTACAGCCCCCGATAACTGCCAGTCTGCTCAATCGCCATAAGATCAGCAGGTGATCCCACGATACACAGCAGCCTGCCATCCCTTGACGGGTTGCTACACAAACTGCACAAGGTTTCTTCGCTCAGAGTTCGGCATTGCTCACAATGCCCCACACGCTGCAATGCCATGCCTATGGATTCACTCAAGCGCGCAGCACCGATTCTGTTACGTTCGAGCAGATACAATGCCATGCGCTGTGCCGTTTTTGGTCCTACCCCTGGCAAGCATCGCAGCGACTGGATTAACTCGTCTAGTATCGGGCTGTTCATGTCACCTCAAGTAATTTACACAGACAAAATAACGGGCACAAAAGAGATCTATTACCATTGGTACTGCAAGTCAGAACGGAAATTTGAACCCGTCGGGCATCTTGAAACCTGATGCCATTTGACTCAAAGAATCACGACTGCCTTCATCCAGTTTTTTAACAGCATCATTAAATGCAGCTGCTATAAGATCTTCGATGATACTTTTGTCTTCTTGCATCAATTCATCACTGAGCTCAAGCTGGCGCACATCGTAACGCCCGCCCAACTGAACTTTGACCAAGCCGGCGCCCGACTCACCCGTTACAACTCGTTTGGCAGCTTCCTCTTGAGCCTTCTGCATTTGTTCCTGCATCTTTTTGGCCTGACTCAGAAGCTCATTTAAATCATTCATAGCTACACTCCTGTTTTTATCAATTCTTCACAGTAAAAGATTCCGGATCGATAGTTGCATCAAAGGCTGCAACGAGCGCCATTACGCCGTGATCCTCGTAGAATCGTTTGTGCAATGCCTGCATCACTTCAGCTTTTTCTCGTCGACGCCTTGTTGCCGGGGTCTCCATCGAAATTTGACCGATGCTGATATCTACCTTGACGTCTCGCCCAAAATATTCGGAAAGTGCCGTGGCAATCATCGCCGGATGATCAGGACTGAATAAGGCACTCTGATTTTCATCAAGCACAAGGGCGTAGTGAGCAACCGTGGCAACAACCGGAACGCAATTCCATAAAATATTGCCGCTAATGCCTGTCAAGTTACAACGGGATACCAAGGTGTACCAATCGATGTCTTCCGGAACATTGTTTTCAGTAATCTCAATCTGTTCAACTGATTCGGCGACCAGATCAGGAACAGTTGTCTCTAATGTCGAAGTCAGATCAACAGTCAAATTATCCAAAGCTTGGGAATCATCACTGACAGGCACGTCGATCTGATCAGATGACCGATCAGAATCACTCAGCTCAGGCTTTTTTTTTTCGCCCGCAGTAGACCCAGCCATAAAGACATCAGGGCTGAAGGCAAGCATTCTCAATAGCCCCATGTCGAAACTGATTTTTCTATTAGGACTTATGGTCAATTCCTGGAGAGCCTGTAAGCATATCTGGTAATAAAGCTGCACATCCTCAGGACTGAGACGTCCGGCCAGCGCAATGACGCGATCGCGATCGCCCTCGCTGTTATCAACCGCATCAGGCAGCATTTGCGCCAGTGTCATGCGGTAGAACACACTGAGCATGTGTTCTAACAATCGTTGATAGTCAGGGTTATTCTCTGCTGCAAGACCAAGCAGCCTGACTATCTCATGCCCATCGCGACCTGCCAGCGCCTCGATTAGCAGAAAAATCAGCGTAAAATCAGGCGTACCCAACAAACTGGCGACGGATACCGATTCAACTCTGCCCGCACCAAAGGAAATACTTTGGTCCAGCAAGGTCAACGCATCTCGCATACTACCGGCAGCCGCGCGGGCTAGTTGCCACAAGGCATCCTCTTCAAATTCGATTTGTTCTGCAATGAGTACCGACTGCAGATAGGCAACAATCTGCGCAGGGGAAAGGTTTTTCAGATGAAACTGCAGACATCGTGAAAGGACGGTGACTGGCAATTTCTGAGGATCCGTCGTCGCCAGCAAAAATTTGACATGCGCAGGAGGTTCTTCAAGGGTTTTTAAAAGCGCATTGAAGCTGTGCGAAGACAACATATGCACTTCGTCTATCAGGTAAACCTTGAACCGCCCTCGAGCCGGCGCGTACTGCACGTTCTCCAACAACTCGCGCGTGTCTTCTACTTTTGTACGAGATGCTGCATCAACTTCGATCAGATCAATAAATCTACCTTCCGAAATTTCCCGGCAGGCATCACATGTACCACAGGGAGTCGCAGTGATCCCCTTTTCACAATTCAGACAGCGTGCAAGAATTCGGGCAACAGTCGTTTTGCCGACACCACGTGTACCGGTAAACAAATAGGCATGGTGTAGACGTTGATTTTCAAGCGCGTGGATCAAGGTTTGCAAAACATGCGTCTGCCCTGCCATTTCGCTAAAATTTTTAGGCCGCCATTTGCGTGCCAGAACCTGATATGCCATGCGCCGGTTTAGACTCTGCTTAAGTTAAGACCACCATTGTATTGTAATACGCGAGCAAGCGACAGGCAGGAAAACACTTCAACACATTGAATGTTGGTGATATAGAGACAAATGGGGGAATACTGAAAATTGATGGTGGCACCCCCTGCCAGCCACACCACGGCACATGCGTCCGCTGCTACCGTTGCTCCCTTCCGGGCC
>JAUSPW010000453.1 GCA_030652635.1 Pseudohongiella sp.
CTAGTTGAGAGTGAGATGGGTTTGGGATCGCGATTTACGCTGGAGATCCCTCTGGCGATTGCGGCCCCAAGCGAAGAAACTGGCCAGCATTTGTTGCAGCGCTCAGAAAGCACCTCGCTGAACGGCATACATGTGCTGGTAGCAGAAGATAATCCAGTAAACACGCAGTTGATCAGAGCCTACTTAAAAAGTGTCACCAACAACTTGATATGTGTCGCTGACGGACAACAGGCTTACGAGGCCACTCTGGATCATCCCGACGGTTTTGATGTCATCCTGATGGATTGCAACATGCCGGTGATGAATGGATTTGAGGCCTCACGTGCGATACGTGCCAGCGAAAAAGGTCGCCGCCGTACAACAATCATCGCTGTTACCGCAGGTGCTATGGAAGGTGATAAAGCCGAATGTCTGGCGGCTGGCATGGATGATGTGCTGGCCAAACCCTTTGGCAAAAATGACCTACTGGATATTCTGCATCTTTGGGCCGGCAGGCAGTTCTGATACTAGCGCTCCAATACTACAAAACTGTAATCATACGGATTGGCGCCGGATGCCGAAAAATCTTCCCGCCCCAATTCCTGCCAGGCGTGGATATCTATTTCAGGAAAATAAGCATCACCATGGACTTCCGCATGTACCTGTGTCATGTAAAGTCGATCGGCTCTCGGCAGCGCCAGCGCGTAAATTTCTGCACCACCGATGACCACCGCTTCATCAATGCCATTAATCAGGCAGATGTTTTCGGCATGTCTGATTGCCGCATCCAGTGAATCCAACACTTTCACGCCGTCAATCTGCAAACCTGGTTGCCGACTGATCACGATGTTGGTGCGTCCAGGCAATGGTCGCCCGATGGACTCGTAAGTCTTGCGTCCCATGATGATGGGTTTACCCATGGTGACCTGTTTGAAGTACTTCAGATCTTCCGGCAGATACCACGGCAAGGCATTATTGCGGCCAATCACCCGGTTGCGGGACATGGCCCAAATCAACGCCAATCTCATACTGCCACCGGCGCAGGGATATGCGGGTGTGCCTGGTAGCCCACAATTTCAAAATCTTCAAACTTATAGTCAAAAATAGAATCCGGGCGCCGCTTGATGTTCAACTGCGGCAGCGCCAGCAGCTCACGACTCAGCTGCAAATGCGCCTGCTCAAGATGATTGCTGTACAAGTGAGTATCGCCACCGGTCCAGATAAAATCACCGGGTTCTAGATCACATTGCTGCGCCACCATATGTGTCAGCAACGCATAAGAGGCGATATTAAACGGCACCCCCAAAAACGTGTCCGCAGAGCGTTGATACAACTGACAGGACAATCGGCCATTCGCGACATAAAACTGGAACAGCGAGTGGCAGGGTGGGAGCGCCATCTGATCAACATACGCAGGGTTGTAAGCCACCACCATCAGCCGGCGTGAGTCCGGATTTTTTTTGATTTGCGCAATCACATTGCTGATCTGGTCAACCGACTTACCATCCTGCGCCGGCCATGAACGCCACTGAAAGCCGTACACCGGGCCGAGATCGCCCTTTTCATCTGCCCATTCATCCCAGATCGACACGCCATTTTCTTTGAGATAACGAATGTTGGTGTCGCCGGTCAGAAACCACAGCAGTTCATGAATAATGGAGCGCAAATGCAGTTTTTTGGTGGTCAGCAGCGGAAA
>JAUSPW010000464.1 GCA_030652635.1 Pseudohongiella sp.
CACCCAGGCGCCGGGCTTCTTTCAACAAGTGCTTTAGCATTCGCCGACCATACGACTTGCGGCGCGCATCCGGGTGCACACACAGCGTTAACAAGTGACTTTCACCTACCGCCGCACTCAACACCCCGTGCGCCAGTATACGGTCACGGGTGGCCAACACCCAGCATTCGTAACCCGCGCGCAGGCAATCGAGGAATACGCGCTTACTCCACGGATTGGGGTACGAAATTTCTTCGTTTCTGACAACCAGATCAAGGTCACTTGGTCGCATTCGCCGGCAGATAACCTGACTGGGATCGGTAATCGTTTGAAACATGGTATTCAGGTCCGACCTAGTCGCTCGCGCAGAACCTGCATGGACTGCCAGGCTGCTCGTTTGAGAACTGCATCTTGTTCCATTGTGTGCAAAGCGTGTGTGCACAACATCGCAAGATCATATTGCCGATGTATTTTGAGCTGCCCGACGGCAATCTCTTCTGCTTGCGAGCCGGATTGTTGAAGAAACCACGGCAACTGATCACTCAGCACCAACAGCATGGCGCTGTGTTGAACACGCAAGCGCCTCGCGATGAAACCCTCAACCGCCTGGCGGGCTGCGTTTGCATCAACGGCCAAATCGGGATCATCTGCAAACGGCCAGTGAAAACTTTGCTCCTCCAGACCCTGTGACTGCCAGGGTTCGTGCAAAGCAATCAACATCCGTTGCAACATTACGCGGCAATTTGATGACAAACGACTGGCACCTGGCGGCAGCATGGCCAACACTGACAGACGTTTATCAATAGCAAACCAACTAAACCCAAAAGGCTCCGCAACGTGTTGAGTAACTTGTGGCTGCGCTTGTGGCGCACTAGCTTGCGCGCGCGTGGCGGCTTGATGCTTGGCTTGATGGGTGTCTAGGATAGTGGCCGAATTTGAGTCAAGAATGGGTGCTACCGGGGGTGGCGCCATTTCTGTTGAGGCCTTCAAATGTTTCAAGACATCTGCCGCCGCACTCGCGCCAAGCTTGGCTCTGGTGTCATCAGGCACCCGGACCTGCGCAGGTCTGGCAGCAAGTGCCACTGTCAGTTCAGAATCGGGCCTTGCGACGGGTTCGCTGGCATGTATGGCGATGGCAGTCGATTGAACACATACCTCATGAGAAGGCGCCGCACCTGGTAACGCATAACGCGGGTACCAGCAGGTAATGCCGGTCTCTTTCAGCAGATTTTGGCGAAGCTGTTCAGCTGCCATTGTGATGCGCCTGTCGAGAATAATGTTGGGTCACGATCGGTGATCCGGTGTGGCGGGCATTATACGGCACCACCTAGCCGGTTGTCTGTCGGTCATAAACATGTTTGAATCTGCGCCTGAGTCGATCAGCCTGATCGTCAAAACCAGACTTTCTTCCCACCGAAAGTAAAGGCAACTGACTGCAAGGGCATCTGACAACACTGATTTCTGACACCATTGGCACCTCACAAACTGGCATGCAATAAAACTGGAAGGGACAACCTGATGAAAGCCTTATTATGCAAATCCTACGGCCCGCCTGAAAACCTGATCATAGAAGAAGTACCTGATCTTGAACCCGGCGCTGGCGAAGCTGTTGTGCAGGTTTACGCCGCCTCTTTGAATTTTCCGGATACCTTACAGATTCAAGGCAAATATCAGTTCCAGCCACCTATGCCGTTCTCTCCTGGCTCAGAGGTCGGTGGTGTCATCCTGAAACTTGGACAAGGCGTCACCGGCTTTAGTGTGGGCGATCGCGTCATGGCAACCCCTTCAATTGGCGGCATGGCAGAACAGGTGCGCTGCGCGGCAGCCGGCTTAAGAAAGATCCCGGAAAGTATGGATTTTAAAACCGCGGCGGGTTTTGCGATGGTTTACACCACGTCCTACCACGCCTTGAAACAACGCGCACACATCAAGCCCGGTGAAACTCTGCTGGTGCTGGGTGCCAGTGGTGGCGTCGGCATGGCGGCTGTTGAGCTAGGCAAACTGATGGGGGCGCGTGTTATTGCAGCTGCCAGCAGTGATGAAAAACTAGCGTTTGTCAAACAGGCAGGGCCAGATGACTTGCTGAACTACGGCGATGGTGATCTGAAAGAAAAAGTCAAAGCACTGACCAATGACCGGGGGGCTGACGTGATATACGACCCGGTAGGCGGCGACCTTTTTGATCAGGCAACGCGAAGCATTGCATGGAATGGGCGTTTGCTGGTGGTCGGATTCACCAGCGGTCGCATCCCCTCCTATCCTGCCAATCTTGCGTTGCTTAAAGGCAGCTCCATGGTTGGCGTTTTCCTGGGTCGCTTCCGTAAAGAAGAGCCTGAAGAATATGAGCGCAACTTCCAGGAACTGTTCGATATGTACACGGCGGGCAAAATCAAACCCATTGTGACCGAATCGTTTGCATTCGACGATTATGTTGCCGCCTTTAGCGTGTTCCGCGACCGCAAAGTGATGGGCAAAGTAACATTCGAGATTCGCAAAGAGTGATCAATCCATTTTGACTGAGCATGCGCTCTACTGAGCTAAAGCACGGGACAAACGCCCTTGATTCGGACTATTGTCGACGTATAATGCGGCTCTTTCGTCAACAGCCTGCACAGTGATCAAGCACAAAAACTATGTTAACAGCACAACAAATTGAACAAGATCTGATCGCGCTTAGAGATATCGTTATCAAGCTCAGATCACCGGGATCACCACTGGCGGTTACCACAAAACTGATAGACGGCATTGAACAGCCGGTGTTCGAAAATGTACCAAAAAATCTGCACGAAGTTTATCTGACGGGGCTGCAGGCTGCCGACAGAGACTTTCTGGTGTATGAGCAGGAGCGCTACACCTTCCGTCAATCTCTTGAAATTGC
>JAUSPW010000470.1 GCA_030652635.1 Pseudohongiella sp.
TGGCTTCATCCAGCCCGCTGGGACGTGCCATGCGCTCAGAGCGTTGATCGATGATATACACCGCGTTGACGGTCACCGTCATGGTGAACGCAATCTGCAAGGCAATCAGCAACACGCCCAGTTTATTGCGCAGCAGACTTCTCAAAATGGGTCCAAATTCCATGATGGGTTCCTATTGTGATTTCAGGTGAACAGAGGGGTTAATATTGCAGGCACGCCAGATCGGATACAGGCCGGCGATAATAGTGCTGACAATAGCCAGCGCGATCGTCAACGCCATCACTGTGAGGTCCAGACGCATCCACTCGGTAATCAACAGACTGCCGATCAGGACTTTGATGCCCTCCAGTCCCAGCGCGGCGACACCGATGCCAAGCACACCGCCGATGGCGCCGATGACCCCCGCCTCGATCAGATGTTGGATAAACAGCGATCCCCGGTGTGCACCCAAGGCCTGTCGCACACCAATCTCGCCGGCTTTACCCAGAAACTTGGACAACAACAAACCAACGGTATTGAGCAGACAGACCGCCAGCAACATACCCGCCAAGGCCCCGAGAATCCGGGTTTCGTCTGGATGCACTTCCTGCTCAATCATCCACTCGTTCACATTAAACAAACGCTGCTCCACGGGCATACGCATGCGCCCCAAGGAGCGTTGTTCAGCCACGTAGTTGTCAACTAGCATGCTGTAATCGCTGCGCGCGTCGGCATCGGGCAACTCAACCCAGAACTGAATCCACGCACACTCGGCATTCAAAAACGCCTGCAATCCTGTGCCTTCCGGTGCTTGCCAGCAATTGGTGCTGCCCGAGCGGTTGAGTTCCTGACTGATAATCAGCTCCCAGGGGATGTACGCTTCTTCCACCGGATCAAAACTGCCGTTGTTTACGTCATAAAATTTGGGGGCAGGCTGCCAGCGATCCATCACACCGGTCACGGTGAAGTTCATGCCATGCATGACCAGCGTTTCACCCGTGGAGTCCCGACCACCAAACAGACGCTCATTCAGTTCGTTGGACAAGACAACAACCAGGTCACGATTCACATCGGCAGAGCGGTCCCAACCGCTGCCGTATTGAAACGGCACATCAAACATGGAAAAGAAGTCTGCAGAATTGCCGCGGCCGTTAACAAAAAAAGGCCGAACCTCATTGCCCGGTGGTTCAATAATCGCCACAAACTTTGACGTCGCTGTGCGCGGATAGGCGGTGGTCTGCTCCAGCATGGCCGTGGCATCAATCCAGGTCAGCTGCGGTGGCGGCTCAAAATTCGGAATATCCGGATTGCCGTAATCAAACTGAATGTGGTGAAGTTGATCACTTTTTTGCGGAATGGGATCGCCGCCCATGTAGTAATTCATGGTGAAAATCACCATGTAGGCACCGATGCCCACGGCGACTGCCAACACCATCAACGAGCTCAACACCGGATTGCGACGGTAACTGAGCAGGGCGAGTCGAACGTAATAAAAAAACATAGGATTCTCCCTCAGGCAGCTTTCTGCTGCGCACGACGATCATCAATGATGCGCCCGTCCAGAATCTGGATATTGCGGGCGCTGCGGCTGGCCAACACCACGTCGTGCGTTACCATAATGATGGTGGTGCCGTTGTTGTTGATTTCGTGCAACAGCTCCATGACACCCTCGGCCGTATTGGAATCAAGGTTCCCGGTAGGTTCGTCAGCCAGCAGAAAACGCGGTTCGCCGACCAGTGCGCGGGCTATCGCCACGCGTTGCTGCTGCCCGCCTGACAGTTGCGCCGGCAGGTGTTTTTTGCGCGATAACAATCCCACCGCATCCAGTGCACGTTCAACACGCTCTTTGCGTTCGGCGGCTTTGACGCCGCGGTAGCGCAAAGGCACATCGACGTTGTCAAACAGATTCAGATCCGGCATCAGATTAAAACTCTGAAAAATAAAACCGATCTTCTGATTGCGCATGCGGGCGCGCTGATAGTCATTCAGTGCTGAGACATCCTCACCATCGAGCAGATACTGACCACCGCTGGCGGTTTCCAACAAACCAGCGATATTCAGAAAGGTGGTTTTGCCACAGCCAGATGGGCCGGTGACGGTGACAAACTCCCCTTCGGCAACATGCAGGGAAAAGTCACGCAGCGCGTGTGTTTCAACCACGTCGGTGCGGAAAACTTTAGTGATGTGGGTCATTTTTAACATGGCTAAACTCCTTAGCGATTAATAAGTACGGTATCTGCGTTGTTGAAGGTGTCTGTGCTGGAGACCACAATGGTGTCGCCTGCCTGCAGACCGTTGAGAATTTCAAGATAAGTAAGACTGCTGGCGCCTATTTCGATGGCGGTGCGATGCGCCATACCATCACGTAACACATAGGCAACACGCCCGTTGCCGCTGTCGACAAACTGACCGCGTTGCACCATCAGCACGTTTTGTTTTTCTTCCAACAAAATGCGTGTGGTGAGACGCTGGTTTTGACGCAAACCGTCGGGCACCGCGTCGGCAAAACGCAGACGACCGGTGACTTGGTTGTCGATGATTTCAGGCGACACCGCCACCAGCGTGGCATTCAGCGACTGTGTACCACTGCGCACATCCGCGGTCATGCCAATGGCCAGATCGTTGACATAGGATTCGGGAATCTGTACTTCGATTTCAAAGGCCGACAGATCCACCACACTCAGCACGGGCTGATTGCGGATGACATTGGTTTTTTGATTGACGAGCAGATTGCCAACAATGCCGCTGACCGGCGACACAATGGTCAGTTCATTGACCTGACGGGTCAGCTCGTTCACCAGCAACGTCTGCTGCTCCACGGCCAGACGCCGGGTTTGCAGTTCAAAGGCCAGACGCTCATTGTTTAGCTCGGTATCCTGCGTGGCATGCTTGTGCAGGACCTCTGCGGTTTCCATGTTGTCGCGCGCCCTGTCCCGATCAACTTCCGTCACCGCGCCTTGCGCAAAGGCACGGTCGGCGCGATCGAGTTCACGCTGCGCGGCTTTTAAATTGATGCTGGCTGAATCCATGGCTTTCTGACTTTCCAGTCGCGCCTGCTGACTGGCGATACGCTGGCGGTCATATTCGACATTCAACGACAACAAGCGTGATTGTTCCTGTAGCAGTTGATTCTGCAGTTCCGGGCTGTCAATGCTGGCAATGGCCTGCCCTTCACTTACCGAGTCGCCGGACTCCACGGCAAAGGTGATGGTGCCGCTCTGGCTCGCATACAGCACCGGGCTGACCGCAGCGACCACGCGGCCTTGCACGCTGACATCACGCACAAAATTGCCCAGTTCCACGGTGGCGGTACGCAGGCGCTCGGCAGACACCGATTCCTGCGCTTGCGCCCAGCGGTTGATGGAAGGCATCAACAACCAGGCGGCGACCATCAGCACTGCGATGATCAGCACGGGCAGCACAAAACGTTTACGGGTATTGTTGGGCTGGATGAGTACATCCTGCGACGAGGTATCACTGATTTTCATTGTTGGTTTTCCGGTTCCAGACTGAAAGGTCATACAGGCCAGGCGGCATGTCATTTCGATGTGACGTGCGTTTGGCTGCAAAGGTTTAAAGCCAGAAAAATCTCATGGCTTGGCCCAGTGCCTGGTTTTGAATAAAGCAATAATAAGGCCATGCCAGAAAGTGCTTCTGTTTCAATAAGATGCGTTCTGAAGCGCGGAGTGATGGTTGGTTGGAGTGACTAAAAATTGGTTATTTTTGCGACTTAAGGTTCATTTAAGACAGGCAAATCATACTGCTGGCCTTGTTGTTGCCAAGAGCGTAACCCTGATGCCTGACAGTACATTTTTTTCAGCCATAAGATCGGTTTTGGTTGTCCGGCCGAATGTCAGGTTGGGTAACAACCTGCTGCTGACGCCGCTGTTGGCAGAGTTGGAGCAAAAATTTCCACTCGCCCGGATAGATATCCTCTCCGCATGTCAGGATGCCCCTGCCATTTTTTCGGGATTTTCAACGGTTGACAGGGTCTTGGTGTTTCCCCGGCATGGTGCCAGTCACCTGCCGGCGTATCTGAGTGTGATGAGTGAATTGCTCAGCAAGCAGTATGACCTTGTTGTTGATCCGTGCCCGAAATCCCGTTCATCCAGATTTTATACAGAGCTGGTCAGGGCAAAATTGCGCATTGGCTTTGAAAGCGATCATAAACCGGCCGCCGCAAAGTTATTCACGGCAAGGTTGTCAGACGCACCGCCCCACATGGGGAAATTTCCGGTTTACCTGGTGAGGTCTGTGTTGGGCGCATCAGGTAAGCAGGATACTTGGCAGTCCCGGTTGTTTCCCATGCTTGATATTCGATTGTCTCACGCCGAGATCAGTGCGGCGCGGCACAGTCTTTGTCAGCTGCTGGGCGATCAGGCCTTGCACAAACCAGTGGTAGGGATTTTTACCGAAGCAACCGGATTAAAAAAATTACCCATCAACTGGTGGCGGGGCCTCATCGCCGAATTGACAACGATGGTGCCGGAGCTTCAGGTGCTGGTTGTCGTCCCGCCTGGCACACAGACAGAATTGGCAGAGCCCGGACGGGTTCACAGTTGGCACTCCTCAGATGTGAGGCAGGTTGCTGCCATGATTGAGGCTGTTGGGCATTTTGTTTGTGCCGACAGTGGCGTCATGCATCTTGCTGCGAGCACGCGCGCACATGTCTTAGGCCTGTTCAGTCACACGGACCCCATGACCTACAGTCCATTAAGTGAGACAGGTTCGGCGATTGATCCCGAATCGGGACCTGGGCAGGTGGCTGCTACCGTTGTTAAGGCTGGTTTGTATGGTTCTCATCCAGCACCTGCCAATGCCCGCCTTTGTCCGGACCTACGCGTATAAGTCGCCCGGCTTCCCGCAGTTTTCGGATGGCGCGCTCAATCGCACTGTCGGATTTGCCAAGACTGGATGCCAGTTGTGGGATAGACAGAGACGGCGCGTCGCGCAGCAGACTCAGTATCTGATCCGGCGTTTTCACCGGCGTTTTCACCAGCGTTTTCCCCGGCGTTTCAGGTGCATGATCCGCATTAATCGCTTCTTGCAGGCTTTCCTCAATTGCGGTGAGGATGAATTCAATAAAATTTGAGCAGTCAGCCTGAGCATCTGCGGCAGCCAACTGGTCGTAGTATGCCTGTTGACGACGCTTGATGACTGTTTCTACCGGGAGGTAAGTGAGGACGGACTGCCAGCGACTCAGGATCAGCGTTTGCCACAGCCTGCCCATTCTCCCGTTGCCGTCACTGAATGGGTGGTTGGTAGGGTGGCATTAGCAACTCATGGGTTTATGATCAATCGACAGCAGTCTGGTCTCGATGTTGTCGCAGTTGCTGTGCTCTGGCAAGCTTTTGAATGTCTAGAACGACGCAGACAACGCCGTTCTGACAAGAAATTGTGATCGATTCATGCCGGCCTTTGCTGCCGCCGCATCAATTTTTCTTAACGCGAATCTCGGCACTGTAATATTGATACGTTCAGCCGGGCCCATCAATTTATCCAGATCAACATCAACCAGTGCCCAGATTCCACCTTGAAATTCTGTTGATTTCTGGTGTTCATCGATCGAATGTGGAATAGGCACGGCGTCGTTATCTTCGAGCAGGCCTTCAATGTGAAGCTCGATTGCCTCCTGCGACATACGAAGCGCTTCATCCAGTGTATCGCCTGCAGAGAAACACCCAGGCAAGTCAGGTACGGTTACGCCGAAAGTGCTCTCAGGGTCTTTATGGATCACGATGGGGTAAAGCATGGGGTGCTCCTCTTTAATGAGACTTGAGTCCTGCTTGCTTGAAAATAGAAAGGACGGTTCCTTTTGGTAAATCTTTGCGCGGATGTGGCACTGTTACCCGTCCGTTCTTTGCATGATGTTTGAATTGACAATGGCTACCCTTTGTCGCAACCAGTCTCCAACCATCATGTTCGAGCATGTTGATAATCTGTTTGCTATCCATAGCCGACCTTATTGTACACATGTGTACACACTTTTATGCAAGCGCCATTTTTTAGATGGCGAAATTCATCCACCGCTAAAACTGTTATAGCCACCTATAATCCGGATTGCATCGAGTGTTTTAATTACGTCGTGATTTGCAGCGTTAGAAGTAGCCAGAAAAATGCCAATGAGGACAACGAGTCGGTTACAGATCGTAACCATCTGACCACGCCCGTTTACAAATAGACGGCGTTTCGTTTTCAATTGGACGGGCTTTCGTTTACAAATAGACGAGACTTCATTTACGACTGGACGCATCCTCAGACGGTTGGCAGCGACCTTGGCTACCACTACATCAGTCTGGATGACAATAACCAGTTGGCCGCCGCACAAACCGACCCGGTTGGATTTGTGGCTGCATTGCCCGAAAAAACCATTCTGGACGAAATACAACGTGCCCCCAACCTGTTTACCAGCCTCAAGGCTAGTGTTGATCAGAACAGACAGCCAGGCCGTTACATCCTCACTGGCTCTGTCAATATTATGCTGCTGTCCTCGGTCGCTGACTCACTGGCAGGGCGCATAGAAATTATGCGACTACGCCCACTGGCCAGATGCGAAGTCTCCGGCCACAAGCCACGCTTTCTGGAGCAACTGTTTCAGAGTGATTTTTTATGTGCGACTGGCGCTGGCAAGCTGAACAGGCTGGGGGAAAAACTTGCACAAACAATTTGTGATGGCGGTTACCCCGCAGCGTTGGCTCGAAGCTCGGAAATTCGCAGGGCCAACTGGTACCGCGATTTCATCACCACGCTGATACAACGAGACATTCAAGATATCGCCCACATCAAACACCTGGAAGTTTTGCCGCGCCTGTTGTCCGTCG
>JAUSPW010000473.1 GCA_030652635.1 Pseudohongiella sp.
GCAATTGTGAGCCTGTATTTGTCAGCAATCGCCGTGCGCTTAACACCCGCAACGTGATTGTCGACTGGCGCTCGGACGAGGAAGATCCTGTGCGCGGCATGGAAAATGCCATCAACAATAAACATGTCACCGACAGTGAACTGCAACACGAATTGGCCGGCAAGTACGAAGAAATGAACCAATCCATGCTCAAGCTGGCGCTGGAGAATCCGGATTTAATGCGTGCCCTTGAGCGACTGGGTGCCTTAAGGGCTGCTTATATTCAACACGGAACCCAATATGAATAAACCTTTAATCGTTTTTGGCGCCACCAGTTTTGTTGGGCAGATCCTCTGTCGTTATCTGCATGAGCTCAATCTGGAGGGGATAAAAAATAATCAGCCAATCAACTGGCTGATGGCCGCGCGCTCCGAGCAAAAACTCAAACAACTGCAGCAGGCACTGGGCGGCCCGCATTCGCCTGCCTACCGGCTGGCCGATGCCGCCAACGAGACGCAATTGCTCGCTTTGTGTGAGGAGGCCGGCGTCATCATTTCCACCGTGGGCCCTTACGCGTTATACGGCGAGCCGCTGATCAAAGCCTGCGTGGAGACGGGCACGGATTACTGTGACCTGACCGGGGAAACGCAGTGGATACGGCGCATGATCGATCGCTACGAAGCCAAGGCGCGTGAGAGCGGCGCACGCATTGTGCACTGCTGCGGTTTTGACTCCATCCCCTCTGATCTGGGTGTGTGGTTTTTGCAACAGCAGGCACAACAGCAGCTGGGCAGTCCCTGTCAGCAGGTCAAAATGCGCGTGAAAAAATTCAAAGGTGGATTCTCCGGCGGCACCGTGGCCAGCATGATGAACGTCGCCAAAGAAGCTGCCCGCGACCCGGCACTGCGCCGTGAAATGGCCGACCCCTACTCGCTGTGTCCGTCAGCCGGCAAAGCGACAGTCAGGCAGCCCAAAATCACTGCTGTTCTGGACAAAGACGTCAACAGCTGGATTGCACCGTTTGTGATGGAAGCCATCAACACCCGCGTCGTACATCGCTCCAATGCCTTGCTCGGCCATCCATGGGGTCAGGATTTTCTGTATGACGAAGCGGTGATGACCGGCGGTGAGGATTCTCATGGTTCTGTTGATCAGGGCCGTCGCCGCGCCAAACTTACCGCGTTTGGGCAGCCGCTGCTGATGTTGGGTTTTGCCATACCCCCCACGCGCTGGCTGATGAGTCGCCTGTTACCCAAGCCCGGCGAAGGCCCAAGCCCGGAGATGCAACGCACCGGCTTTTTTGATCTGCTGTTTGTCGGCCGCACCCGCGACGGCCGTACCATCCGCACCACGCTTTATGGTGAACGCGATCCGGGTTACGGTGCGACCGCCCGCATGCTGGGGCAGGCAGCGCTGTGTTTGCGCGACGATGTCAGCAAAGAAGACAAGCCGGGCGGTTTCTGGACGCCGGCGTCGGCGTTGGCCGAGCCGTTGATTCCGCGCTTGCAGAAGGATGCGGGCATGGTGTTTGGGGTGGTGTAGGTGGGTGCTAACCGCAGAAGGCTGAGATTCATAGTTATAGAAAACGCGTGACAACTATGCGTGTCTCAGGCTATATGTATACAAAATGACATTTTTCTATGTGTATAGCGGTTGGCGAGGCTAGACTATGAGTACACGCATGTCGCCGTTGGAAACTTTGTCAGCGTCACGCTTTGAGTCGCCGGTCATTCTCAAAAAGTTGGCGTTGGCCAGTCGCAAACTGGCAGAGCTAAAGGGCGTGGCGGCCTCCATTCCAAACCAGGGCATACTTATCAGCACGCTGGGTCTGCAAGAGGCCAAGGACAGTTCGGCTATCGAGAATATTGTCACCACCCATGACGACCTGTTCAGGGATGATTTTTTCTCGGGGCATCTTAACAATCCAGCTGTGAAAGAAGTGCTCCACTACCGACAGGCTCTGTACACGGGGTTTCAACAAGTGCGGCAAAGTGGCATGCTCACCAGCAACCACATTATCGCCATACAGGCAGAGCTGGAACAGAACAACGCAGGCCTGCGCAAACTTCCGGGCACCGCGCTAAAGGATGGAAACGGTCAGACTGTGTATACACCGCCTCAGAGCCCGGAGGCTATCATCGCACTGATGCGTGATCTGGAGTTGTTTATCAACGATGAGGCACGCTTTGCGGCCGATCCCTTGATCAAGATGGCGCTTATTCATCACCAATTCGAAAGTATTCATCCGTTTTATGACGGCAA
>JAUSPW010000496.1 GCA_030652635.1 Pseudohongiella sp.
CCATGGTGGATTGAATTTTACTGACAATATTGTGCATGCCCGTCTGCCATTTGAAGAGTTGGGTTTTCACAATACCGGGCTGTATAACCTCGATAACAATGGCGCGTACCCTATAGCCAATTCCGGACTTTTTGAAGTGACTGACGACCCGGCCGATGAGGGAAAATTCAGAACACCTACATTGCTTAACATCGCGTTAACTGCGCCATACATGCATGATGGGTCAATCGCCACCCTGGAGCAGGTGCTGACGGAACACTATGCCCATCAGGGACGAGCGGTGTTTCAAGGACAACAACCCAACCCGCGTCGCAGCAGTTTCATCGTGGGCTATCAATTCACGGCAGAAGAGATAGCAGACATGTTGGCGTTTCTGGATACACTGACAGACGATCAGTTTGTCAAAGACCCCGCACATTCAAACCCGTTTGAGTAAAAAACTGGCTTGCCTCATACAGATCCGGCAGTCCCGGTTTCTGTATGAGGCTTTTTCCGCTTTCTACTGCGGATTGGTTTTGACCTCGAACTGGTAGCTACCCATGGTCTGGGCGCCACCACCTTGTGCAGCGCTGCTCCAGGTTACTGTGTAGTGGCCGTCAGCCAGCGGCTCGGATACCGATATCATCAAGTCGCGGGTATTCATACTGTGCAGACCTGACAAGTGAATAGTGCGCGCATGAGTACCCATTTCTTGCAACATGATAGAACTGCGGGTGATATCCGGTGGGTTGTCAAAAAACAATTGCAGGAAACGAGGTGCTACATTGATGACATCTTCGGCAGCTGGTTCTGCCTTTTCAAAACTCAAGGCCGTACCGGACTGAGTGAGTTGTGAGCGCTGAGCAAACTGGGCAAAAGGATCGTTGTCAGCATCTTCATGCCATACATATTCCAGTGTGCTTGCCAGCATTCGTGCACTATTGATTCCGTGTGTTTTGGCAACCAGACCCAATGCCATATCGATACCGGCAGAAACACCAGACGATGTCAGTACTTTGCCACTTTCTACCCAGCGCGCATCGACTACCCAGTCTACTTTCGAGGATTGTTCCTCTGCAAGATAGAATGCGCGTTTGTTCGACGTGGCGCTTAATCCATCCAGAATGCCTGCTTTGGCCAGTAGGGCAGAGCCCGTGCATACCGACGTTGTATATTCGGAAGTTTCATGAACACGTTGTATGTAACTCAAGAAGTTTTCGTTTAACAATTCAGTTCGAGTGCCGATACCACCCGGTACCATCACAACATCCAGCGTCGGGGCGGTATCAAAGGAGTAATCGGCAACAGTCGCTATACCCTGAGCAGACATTACCGGGCCCTCATTCTCCGCAATCATGATGACATTAAACTCCGGTACATTTGCCCACATTTCTGCGGGTCCATACACGTCCAATACTTCAAAACCCGGGTACAGAATGATACCAATTGTTTTGTACTGGCTTGGAGCAAGCGCGACCACAGTGATCTGATCGGCCGTCGGCGTTCTGACCGGATCCAGCGCTGCCGACACATAATCCGCAATCGAGGATTGACCAAATGCAAGGTACTCTTGCAGATTGCTGATGCCATCGCCGTCAGCGTCGCCTGAGCCATTAAGTCGTGAACCAACTTCCAATGCCAGCGAATAATTACCTTGGTGAGAGACACCAAAACCCTTGGCCATGCGATCAATAGAATCAAAACCGGATTGACCAAGCATCATATAACCCGCGCTGAGCTCAGCCACTGTTGGCCAAAGCGCAACCAGGGTAGCAACATCGGTTCTGGCGGACGCGATTGCCTGATTATACGCGGCTGCTACATCTTGATGGCTGATGCCGCCATGCCGGGAAAGATCAAGTGATTGATTGTTCAAAATTTCTGCAACCAACGCCATTTCTGCCGCATCGGGCATCCCATTACCTGTGCCCGGGTCATCGCCATTGCCGTCCAGCGTCGCAGGATCAAAATTGACACCGAGAAATGCATCATCAAAATTGACGGGTGGAATTTGCGCCCACAACGCGGCTTGACTGGTGAACAGCAGAATTGACAATGTGCATGTCAGGATTTGACGGAAAGTTTTAGACGATGTCTTAAGCCGTTCTGCAGCAATCAGAGAAAGCTTCATCAGGTGACGCTCCGTTTGAATTATTGGAACGCAAGGATAACAGCCGGCAGTGTTGCGCAGCTCTGCGACACAGTGTCGCAGCACAGTGACACTTTTTGGTTATGCAGAGAGCTGTGTCAGATGCCCCGTCTTCACATAGATCAATGCACCTTCCGGGCCAGTGAATGGCTGATGCTTTGACAAATGAGGGCTGCGCAGCCAGGTGCCTTTCGGATAGACACCGCGTTCATCACAGAACACGCCTTCCAGCACCAGTATTTCTTCGCCGCCCCAATGTTGGTGTGGGTTAAATCGGGTATTGGGTGCCCATTTCACCAGTGCGACATGTTCTGTGCCAAATTCATGCAGTGGCATGACCTGTAGTCCGGGGACCAGCCCCTGATACCAGGGTTGTTGATGCGTGTGGATCACACACGGTGTTAAATCCTGTTGATCAAATTGATGTAACTTCACAAAGATGACCGCACCCTCATCGCCCGCCCAGGGGGCGTGAGAGGTGCCTATCGGATTTCTGACATAGGTCCCGGCAGGGTAACTGCCCGCTTCATCATTAAACTCACCTTGCAACACCAGAAATTCTTCACCACCACCATGAGTATGGGCGCTGAAACTGGCATTGGGGGCATAACGCACCAGGCTGGTTGCGCGCGCAACTTCCTCACCAATGCGGTCAAGCATCTTGCGTTCCACGCCGGGCATGGGGGAAGGTATCCATGTCATATCATTTGTATTAATGACAATTCGTTCATTAAAATTCGCGTGTATTTTCATAGTCCAAATCGATAACGTAATTTGATAACCAATCTGTCGATGATCGGGTCAGTGAGGGCGTCGGTAAACAGCTCGTTGAAATCGTCGGCCTGACCCCTTGGCACATTGCCGCCCCGGGTATACACAATAAACAGATCGGACAGTGGTGCAAGTTCCCAGCGATAACGAATTTGCGCAGTCGCCCGGCTTATACGCAAGTCATAACTTTGCAGATTGGCGGCGGGAATGCCGATTTGCTGCAGGTCACTGTAGCCTTGCTGTGCTCGCCAAAGGGCGCTGGTGCTGCCTTTGATACCCACCCACTGTAATGAAAATTGCAATTGCTGTCGCGCAGACAGAAACAGTGAGACATCAATCTCCGGTTGCCATTGTTTAGCGTCGTAACTGCCCAATGAGGCGCCACTCAGATGAATCAACCAATCATCAGTCTGCCGGTAGGTCAGATCAACATCGACTGACAAACGGTCGTTGGGTTTATAGGTCAGCCCCAGTTTGGACAGGTAGGTCACATCGCCAAAGGCTTCGGTGCTGGCGCTGAAGCCAATACTGCTGCTGAGTGTTTTGCTGGTGTCGGTGCCGTAGGCAACATCAACCTGACCGCCTTGTGCAAAGCGATAGTTGCCATTGCCTTTGCTGGTGCGGTCATCCCAACGTTCAGGCCGGAAAATCAGTGTGGTGTTTAACTGATTGCGGCTCTGTAATGTCAGTGTGTTGCGATAGTACAGTGATGCGCCAACCATCCTGCCCGCGGTGTTTCTCTCATAACTGGTTGTTATGTTGTGATTAACAAACCGGAAGCGCTCGGATGCCGAACTTTGTTGATTGAAAGTGTGACGCAGGGTGCTGATGTCGTTGCGACGCAGAAAACCCAGATCGCTGACATCGAGTTTGTCATCCAGATAGTCGAAGGAAAACCGATGCAGGGTGCCTTGTTGCGGTACATAGTTGACATCAAGGTACACACCGTTGCCCTGCACCCCATTGACGTCTGAATTAATCAATTGCACATCACCAATCAGGCGGCTGCGCGGGCTGACGTAATGCATATCCACACCATTGGTTTGTGCGCGGCTATCCGGATGGTCCACCACGGTCGACATCATGCCGATACTGCGCCGACCGTTGTTGGTGTTCTCATACAGCAGACGAAGCACACCAAAGTCACGACCCAATTGTTGCAGGGCGACTTCGTCGCCAAGAGTATTACGCGCGTAAATCGAGGTATCTTCTTCACTCGCCAGCATCACGCCATAACGCAGAGCGCCTTGCTGCCCGGTAATTTTGCTTGCACCATACAATTCACTGGGTTTACTCAGTTCATGATCAGCAACCGTCAGGCCGGGAGCCAGCGAGATCCGTTCTGGTGCGCCACCGATACGACGGGTGTTTAACAAGGTTGTAGGCTCCAGTGCGAAGTTATTGGATACCTGACGTGCACCGGTACTGGTTGCGGCGCTGCGCACCGCGGAACGTGGAGAGGTAATAAAAATCTCGTTGCCTTCCAGAAAAAATGGACGTTTTTCCGGAAAGAAGGTTTCAAAGGCGGTGAGATTGATCACAACATCATCGGATTCAACCACGCCAAAGTCAGGCAGCAAACTGGCACTGATCTGCATGTTGGAACCGGGGCGCCAATAAATATCTGCACCTGCCCGAACATCCTGATCCGATCGTATGCGATCAGCGGTACCGGATATCGCAGGATAAAAAATCAGTCCTTCGGTGCTGACTTCCGTGAGTTCTTCCAAGACAACAGGGTGTAAACCCGATAAAAATCTGGCCTGGCTTTCCGGTAACGCGGGCCAGCTCCAGCTTTCATCCAGCCACGCCGCGCGTCGACTGATGCCAATCCCGAGTTTTCTGTTCTCTGTTGTCAACGCCGGCATGGCCATCATGGACCACGGTAAAAACATCTCTACCTGATAGCCGTCTGCTGTTTCCCGCACCTCACCGGTCCAGGGGCCATCCCACAAACTGCTGAGCTGGCGCTCTGGCAACAGAGTGCCGTCGATCAGTGTGCCACCCAGATTGACACCAAAAAAGTAACCGTACCGGGCATCACCAGAGGTATCAAGGAAAACGGTGATGCCATCGCGATTGATATCAGCGTCACGGGAACTCAGTCTGGCCAGTTGAGTACCGGCTGGCTGCAGGGCATCCACACCGATGTAGAGTCCATCAGCGGTGTAGAAGAGTCGGGTTTGTGTGGGAAACGACGATGGCTCGAGCGTGTCAGGGTCGGTGACACGCAGTTCGCCAAGTGTGTCGAGTGTTTGCCACACGGCCTCATCAAGGACTCCATCAACACGCATGTCAGCATTGTCGAGGAAACGAATGTTGGTCGCTGCAGGGGCGCTCTGCGCATACACGGGTAAATTGGCTGTCAACAGCAGCGCACTTGTCAGGAACAGGAGTATCCTGCCTGCGAAATTTCCTACATGCATGTCATCAAATCCGTCAGTTCTTGTTATTAGTAAGCGCTATCTGTGACAACCGCTCTTCAGGGCATAAGATCACATCATCCTGACCGCTGGCAAGCGGGCCGGGATAGGGAACCAGTTGGTACAAACCACTGTATCTGGCACGTGCGTTGTGGCGTTGCCGTTTGCGCCCGTCTGCACGCCGTTTGTCGAAACACAGCAGCACATAATCCGGGGGCAAAACACTGGAAATCTCGGTCGAGGATTTAAATGACAGGGTGCCACCGTATGTTACTTCTACAATCAACAGCGGTCGATAACGCAACAGCGTCTGCTGTAGTCCATGCAGCACGGCTTTTTCAAACCCTTCAACGTCAATTTTGATCAGATCCAGACGCTCGGGTTTTTGATTCTCAAAAAAATCATCACCTCTGACAAGCGCCAGTTCGCCTACTGCGATATTGCCTTTGTTTGTGCTTTCAGGATCAAACGATCCAATACCGGCATTGTTGCCGTTTGGTGCAAAAAAAATCTGCTTTGTGTTGGCATCACTCAAGCCCAGAGCGTGAACGGCAACGTTGTTGATGGCATTCAGTGACAGTTGATGTTCAAGTCGCAAACGCACCGGTTCGTACGGTTCAAACGCAAAGACCTGCGCAGCAAAACGCGACATATACAGCGAGTGTTGCCCGACATTGGCGCCCACATCGACAAACACGCCGTGGCCTGCTGATACAGCGTTGAGGGCGTCGCTCATAAAACATAACAATGGCTTTTCAAAGGCACCATAAAAGTAAATGGCCGCATCCACGTTATTAGTCAGATTGCCGTCATAGTGCATGCCAAAGAACTGATGCCGGAATGCAAAATCAGTCGCACAACCAGCCTTGTTCAACGCTTTGAATATCTTGTGTGCAATACGATCCGGCAAGTGCCGGTGATGGCGCCATAGCCATAAAAGAGCTTTTTCACGCCAGCGATTGATCATGTATCAACTGTTCCAGTGCGGTGTGTCCTCCGCATTTTAGTAGCGCAAGGCGTAGTCTTGTCAATTCATGGAGAATCCGGTTGCATGCAGGCGCCCCAGCTGAAAGAATCCATCTCATCCTGATCACAAACAAGAGGCTTGTTGATGTATGTTAGTGTTTATCGGAGGAACCGGCCTGAATCAATTACCGGGGTTCAAAGTGAACCACGAGCTGGCGATTGCGACGCCATACCAGGATGCTCCGGTCATCATCGCGTGTGGCAACGTGGGCGATTGTGATCAGGAGATTGGTTTTTTGCCACGTCATGGCACAGGCCACACGCTGCCGCCGCATCGCATCAACTATCGCGCCAACCTGTTTGCAATCCGTGAAGCAGGTGCAGGCGCTGTCATCGCGGTGAACGCCGTGGGTGGCATTCATGCAGAGTTGGGGCCGGGTGTCATTGCGGTGCCTGATCAAATCATCGATTACACACATAGCCGAGCACACACGTTTTTTGATGGTCAACTGACAGGCATCGATTCGCCCGATCAGTTTTCAGCAACGGTGACGCACGTGGATTTCACCGAGCCCTATGATGGCAATTTGCGCAATCTGCTGATCAGTAGCGCGCAGGACATTGACGTGCCGGTATGGCCGCAAGGTGTGTATGGCGCGACGCAGGGCCCGCGTCTGGAAACACCTGCCGAAATCCGACGCCTGCAACGAGACGGCTGTGACATGGTTGGCATGACAGGTATGCCTGAAGCAGGTCTGGCGCGCGAATTGTCTTTGCCTTACGCCAGCATAGCCTTGTCAGTCAATTGGGGCGCGGGGCTGAGCGATGATGTGATTACGATGGAAGGCATTCGACGTGTGCTTGCCCGAGGCATGGGCAATATTCAGGCGATATTGCTGCGCGCTGCGGAGCGTTATCACGCATGAAACCCCAATATCAGCTTGATGCAGCAGGGGCGGCTAGTGATGGTGCTGGACTTGTGCCTGGTTCAAGTTCTACTTCGGGTAAAAGTTCGGGTTCTGGTTCAGGCAATGGCGGCACGGTATAAGGCAGGATCTGTACAAGAATGCCAACAGCCGGATGGTCAAGGTAGTGAAACTCATTGCTGCGCAGTTCCCGGGTATTCAACACAGGAATGACCTGTACCGCAGACCACTGCAGGTCATCTGGTGCAAGCGTTGGCGTTCGTCGGCTCAACACAGATGCGGGCAGATCGGGCAATTGGATGGTTTGTGTGTCATCCAATGTCTGTGCGGCAAACTGGGTCAGCCAAAGCCTGGCACTGAGCACCACCCGGTCTTGTCCTGGGTTAAATCGAAAATTCAGACTGCCTTCCAGTTCGTGTCGCTGTCCAAATTGGTTGCCGCCTTCCAGCCACACTGGAATCGACTGATTGCTGCCCCGCATAGGTTGGCGCCATGCGTTGTGGTACATCACTCGGTATCGTCCGTCGCTGCGTAGGGCGCGATTGGTGTCTTGAAACAGATGTGCAGACGATGGCAGAGCCAGAAACGCATCGCGCTCAGGGTCAGGTAATCTGAAAGTCGAGGTGCGTTGCGCGGGAGCACCGGACAGCCTGTCGTTTTCGATCGTGACATCACCGGGCAATGTCACGGTGTCAGCCAACTCGGCCGCACGTGCTGGCGAGTCATCAAGTACGTTCCAATCTGGCAGGTCATATACCGACATCATGGTATCCAGGGGGCGCGTGTTGCGGGCAACTGGTTCCTGCAACATTGCCATCGGCCAGATTTCCTGCTCCCGCATAGCGTTGCTGTGAGCAAAAACCGTTACTTCAATCTGATACCAGCGCTCTTCTGACGCATTTTGGGCCATGTTTTGGGCCACATTTTGTGCCAGGACTAAATCAGGGCGTGCCAGCAAAACCATGGCGATTGCAAACGCGCTCGCAACTCGAGAAACAAATGTACGGGTTTCAGATTTCACGCAATTAACTCCCTTGATCAGATTATGTTACGGGTAACAGTCTGAATTGATCCAGAGTTTTGTTAATAAATTCAAGTCGCGCCGCCGGCGTTGGTTTGTCATGGGTAAATGACAGCTGAGTGGGGCCGGAAAGTTTGTAGACTTTGGACTGCTTCTGTACCAACTGAACGATAGACAGCGGGTCTATGCGTGTATGCTGCCGGAATACAATACGTCCGGTCTGTGCGCTGGCGTCCACCTTGCTAATCCCCATTTCCTCTGCCCGCAATTTGAGCTGGGTCACTGAAAACAGGATTTTGGCGGCATCAGGTAACAAGCCAAAACGATCGATCATCTCCACCTGCAGATCGCGCAGTTCTTCCTCGTCACGGGCGCCGGCAATACGTTTGTACATGATCAATCGTGTATGGATATCGGGCAGATACTCTTCGGGTATCAGCGCCGGTACGCGCAGATTGATCTCGCTGCCACTTTGCATGACCAGATCGATATTGGGGGTACGACCTTCGCGGATAGCCTTGACGGCTTCTTCCAGCATTTCTGTATATAAGGTAAACCCGATTTTTTGCAGATGGCCAGTTTGCTCTTCCCCCAGAATTTCACCCGCCCCGCGAATCTCAAGATCGTGGCTGGCCAGGGTAAAACCTGCACCCAGCGTGCTGGCCGCAGAAATGGCATCCAGCCGCTTTTCGGCATCGGGTGTCAGCGCTTTGGGCGGCGGAGTCAGTAAATACGCATACGCTTGATGGTGAGAGCGCCCGACGCGTCCTCGCAACTGATGCAGCTGCGCCAGGCCCAGTTTGTCGGCGCGGTCGATAATAATGGTATTGGCACTGGGTATATCGATGCCGGTTTCAATAATCGTGGAGCAGACCAGAATGTTGTAACGCTTGTGATAGAAGTCCGCCATGATGACTTCCAGTTCCCGCTCTGGTAGCTGACCATGGGCGACACACACACGCGCTTCCGGGATCAATTCCCGCAAATGCTCTGCCGTGCGTTCGATGGTTTTCACTTCATTATGCAAGTAAAACACCTGACCGCCGCGCAACAGTTCACGCAGCACAGCTTCTTTGATCAGACTGTCCTGATGTTCACGGACAAAGGTTTTAACAGATAAGCGTTTGGCAGGTGGCGTCACGATTAATGACAGATCCCTGACACCGGACATCGCCATATTTAATGTGCGCGGGATAGGGGTAGCGGTTAGCGTCAGGATATCCACTTCGGCTCGAATCGCCTTGATGCGCTCTTTTTGCTGCACACCAAAACGATGCTCTTCGTCGATAACAAGCAGGCCAAGATCCTTGTATTGGATATTGTTTTGCAGCAGTTTGTGGGTGCCGATGATAATGTCGACGCGGCCATTGCGTATGCGCTCAAGTGTATCTTCTTGTTGTTTGCTGCTTCGGAAACGCGAAATCAGGTCGATGCTGACCGGCCAATCGGCAAAGCGGTCTCGGAAACTTTCATAGTGTTGCTGTGCCAGCAAGGTGGTTGGCACCAGCAGTGCAACCTGCTTGTGGTTCTGTACGGCAATGAAGGCGGCGCGCATGGCCACCTCTGTTTTGCCAAAACCAACATCACCACACACCAGTCTGTCCATGCTGCGCGTTGATTGCATATCTGCGATCACACCCTGAATGGCTTCGAGCTGATCGGGAGTTTCTTCAAAGGGAAAGCCAGCAGCAAATTTTTCGTAGTCGATGTCGTCAACACGAAAGGTGTG
The DNA here is from genome assembly GCA_030652635.1 of Pseudohongiella sp. Taxonomy (GTDB): domain Bacteria; phylum Pseudomonadota; class Gammaproteobacteria; order Pseudomonadales; family Pseudohongiellaceae; genus Pseudohongiella. The sequence goes on from JAUSPW010000496.1 coordinate 9,965, forward strand.
CCCTGTGCGCGCTTCGCGTTTGGCATAAATATCTAGCAATTCAACGGCCGCATCGCGGATTTTTTCGGCGGCTTTGCGTTTGTTTTTCTGCCAGGTGTCGTTGCCCAGCGTATCAAGCGGTGCATGCTCGGGATCGGTGCCGCCATAACGGCTGATCAGATGTAATGAAGCGACGGGTACATACAGTTTGGCTTTATTGGAATACTCAAGCGTCAGGAATTCAGCCTGATCGCCATCAATAGTCAGGGTTTGCAGGCCAACATAACGACCGACGCCATGATCGATATGCACAACCGCCGCACCGGGGGTCAGCTCAGTAAGACTTCGGATGATAAAGTCGGTATTGTCATTGGCTCTGCGGCGACGGCGCCGTTGCGCAATTTTCCTGCCTAGCAACTGTGATTCGGTAATCACCATAAGTCGCTCGGAGGGCAGCATCAGCCCTTTATCCAGCGCGGCCACGGTAATGGCAACGTGCTCTGTACTGCGGATAAACGCTGGCCAGTTGTCAACGGGTCTTGAGTTGATGCCTACCGAGCGCAACAATTCCGCCAGCGTTTCACGTCGTCCTGCGCTTTCAGCACAAAACAACATTCGCCAGTCTGGACGTGATGCAATCAGCGTTTGCAAGGCGCGTAGCGGCGTAGCCAGTGCGTTGTCAGCACCCAGTACCGGGAAATCACTGAGCGCAGCCTGGTTGTCGTAGGTGATCAGGCTAAAAGTTTTGAGTTGCCGGAATAACTCTTCCGGTGACAGAAACAACTCGCTGGGTGACAGAATTGGGCGTTGACGGTCATGGCGTCTGTCTTCATAACGATTATTGATGTCCTGCCAGAATCGTTGTGCAGGCTGATCAAGCTGGCGATCGCGCAGAATCAGTGTGTTAGCTGGCAGGTACTCAAACAGCTGGCTGACATCGTCAAAAAACAAAGGCAGGTAATACTCAATGCCGGCAGAGGCTATGCCTTCACCGATATCCTGGTAGAGATTACATTTGCGGGTATCGACATCAAACATCTCGCGAAAGCGCCCACGAAACGCGGTTCTGCCGACCTCATGCAAGGGGTATTCTTTACCAGGCAGCAAACGAATACTTTTGACCTTCTCGAGTGAGAGCTGCGTTTCCGGATCAAAAACCCGCAGTGATTCAACTTCGTCATCAAACAGATCAATCCGATAGGGCCATTTGCTGCCCATGGGGAAAATGTCCATGATGGCGCCGCGAACAGTAAATTCACCGTGTTCGTAAACAGAATCCACATGTTGATAACCCGCACCTGACAAGCGCTGTCTGAGTCTGTCGACATTCAGAGATTCACCAACACTCAACATGAGGCTGTTGCCCTGAATATAACTGGGAGGTGGCAATCGGTGCATCAGACTGCTGACAGGCACAATCAATATGCCGCTTTTCATATCGGGCAACTGATACAAGGCGCTCAGTCGTTCAGAAACAATGTCCTGATGCGGCGAAAATGTGTCGTAAGGCAGCGTTTCCCAATCCGGCAGCGTCAGGATTGGCAATGCATCCGGGCCGTGATCCGGTATAAAAAACTGGAGTT
>JAUSPW010000505.1 GCA_030652635.1 Pseudohongiella sp.
GTATTGAAGGATATACCGGCGTTTTTGGTGACTCTGGTCAGGACTATTTAGTCTCGAACGCTTTTTCAGAATCTCAGATAAGCACCACAATGGCCTTGTTGCCAGCACACGGGCTGACGCTGGTGCTGAGCTGGCCCAAAGGCATTGTGAGTGAACCTGACGCGGGGCAGCGCGCTGACTGGTTTTTCTCGGACAATCTGGCGGTTTTATTGGCCCTGCTTACCTTGTCTGCATGCATGATTTATCTCTGCCTGTGTTGGCTGCGCGTTGGTCGCGACCCACCGCGCGGGGTGATCTTTCCACACTACGAACCTCCCACCGGGTTTTCGCCGGCGGCAGCGCGGTACATCATGCAAATGCATTACGACAACAAAACACTGACAGCAGCAATTGTCAGTCTGGCTGTCAAAGGCAGATTGTTGATCACGCAACAGGGCGATTCCTACACATTACTCAAACGCGAATCTGACCAGGTCCTGTCACCGGGAGAGGCAACTCTTTATGCGCAGTTGTTTCGAAAATCCGACACCTTGGTGTTGGAAAACGAAAATCATACACTGCTCTCAAAAGCCAGAAGTGCCCATGCGCGTGCTTTGAGCAAAGAATTCAAAGGGCCGTATTTTGTTCGCAATGCCTGGTACTTGGGCCCGTCTATCCTTGCTGCCGGATTGATGTTGTTATTCACGTTTTCTCAAGCGGCGATGACACCGGTGTCATTGTTGGTATTCGGTTCCCTGATCCCGTTGCACTTGCTATTCGCTTGGTTGCTGCATCAGCCAACCGCCTTGGGACGCGACCTGATGGACAAGCTGGAGGGTTTTAAACTCTATCTGGAAGTGGCAGAAAAAGACGATCTGGACATCAAACATCCCCCTGAATTGACCCCTGCGTTGTTTGAGCGCTATCTACCCTTTGCCATTGCGTTGGGTGTGGAGCTGGCCTGGGGCAAAAAGTTTGCCCGACTATTTGCAGATATAAAAGGGCAGCAGGGCGTTGACTATCAACCACGCTGGTACGCGGGCAGTTTTGATGCAGCACGCATTTCTGCCTTTACCAAAACGATTGGCAGCAGTTTTGATAGCGCGATTTCCTCTGCCGCAACTGCGCCCGGCAGCACGTCCGGTGCGGGCGGGGGTGGGTTTTCCGGCGGTGGCGGCGGCGGGGGCGGCGGAGGTGGACGTTAGTTCGTCGTGGTCCGGGCTCAACTAAAGCGTCCTTGATTTTTAATGTTGAATAATTTCAAAATCAACAAGCATTTTTTTATAAAGCGTCAGGTGAAACCTGGTCGTTGTGGTTAAATACAGTCCTCTGTGTTGTTTAGAGAACTCTGTTATGCAATTCAATGAGATGCCTGTCCGTCGTGTCACATCGGTAGCCTTGCTACTGTTGAGTTTGCTGCTCACGCCACATATCACATTTGCTGATGGTGATTTTGGATTGCTCGATCATCGTGGGAACTTCCATCAGCTCAGCCGCTATCGTGATCACGCTGCGGTCATTGTGCTGCCTTTTTCTTACAACGATGAACCATCCTTGCAACTGGCCGAACAGGTTTCAGCGCTGGCGCCGCAATTGGCAGAACAATCCGTTTCAGTCTGGCTGCTGAATGCCAGTGATGAGCCGGCGTTCATTCGATCGCGCACTGCGTTCCCCGGAAATTTTCCAGTCTTGATCGATAGCTCACAAACCGTTGCCAAAACTCTTGAAGTCAAGCACCTGGGCGAGTTTTTGATACTGGATCCGATTTCCATGGGTGTGTTGTACCGCGGCTTTGATGATATCAGTCTGCTGGAAAGCGTGTTGACAGAAGCGCTGGCTGCCAAATCAATTGGTCGACCCAGCCGCCTTGAGCAATCTGCGGACGTGCTGGATGGCACGACTCTGACTTACCGGTTTATCGAACAATTGGCCGGTCGCAAAATCTCTTATCAGACTGAAATCGCACCGCTGCTCAAGGCACGCTGTGCTTATTGCCACGTCGAAAATGGCCTCGCGCCCTGGGCGATGAACCGTTACATCATGGTACTGGGCTGGAGTCCGATGATGCGCGAAGTCGTGATTACACGACGCATGCCACCCGGGCAAATCGATAATTCTGTGGGTAATTGGGTGAACACCCATGAACTCAGCGATGAAGAAATGGCTTTGCTGGTCGAATGGATCGATCAACGTGGGCCCAGAGAGGCTGGCGAGTCAGATCCCTTGGCAGAACCTTTACCAGTTGCTACGGAGTGGCCGCGTGGGCAGCCTGACCTGATCATTGATGTGCCGGAACAATTTATCCCGGCTACCGGTAACATTGACTTCCTCGTGAAACGTGTTGCGCTGGATTTACCAGATGATCGCTGGATAAACGCAATAGCCTACCAAGTGGGCGACAAAAGTGTCCTGCACAGTCTGCTGGTGTACGCAGTGGACAAGTCCATGCAAAGCACTGACCCGGACACTATGATTGCTGGCGAGCACGCTGAATTTATCAGTGTTTACGTGCCGGGTGAAAGTGATGATGCGTTTGGTGAGCAGGCAGGATATCTGCTGGGCAAAAACAAAGATCTGGTGTTCAAGCTGCGCTATCTGACATCAGGGCGGGAAACGCTGGATCGTACTCGTATCGGGCTTTATTTCAGTAAGGGTACACCTGAGCGCCGCATCAGAACATTGGCCCTTGAAAAGCCTGAGTTTACGATTCCGGCTAATACCGCCATGCACCGGGAAGTCATGGAGTCTGAGCCACTGGACAGTGACATGTTGCTGGAAAGTTACTCACCACATGCACATAGCCGGGGTCGTAGCATGGCGGTCAGTGTCAGGTACCCGGATGGGCGCGAAGAAGCACTGATTAACATTCCCAACTTTAACTACAACTGGCAGCTTGCCTACCGCACTAGCGAGCAGATACTGATCCCGGCAGGCTCCGTTTTTAAAGTGGAAACGGTGTACGACAACTCTGCATCCAATCCATTTAACCCTGCACCTGAGCAAACCTTGGGGCAGGGTTATCGGGTTGATTCTGAGATGTTCAGCCATTTTATCCGTATGGCTGAGTGACAGGTTTTAAACCTTTTTCACAAATTCGGATTTCAGCATCATCGGGCCAATGCCTTCAATCCGGCAGTCGATATCATGGTCGCCGTCAACCAGTCGCAGAATTTTTACCTTGGTGCCGACCTTCAGCACCGACGAGGCGCCTTTAATTTTTAAATCCTTGATAACGGTCACAAAGTCACCGTCTGCCAACAGATTACCGTTGGAATCACGCACTTGCATGGCGGTTTCTGGCTCATCACCCGCAGCGGAATTGGGCGACCATTGGTGTGCACACTCCGGGCAAATCAGAAATTCCTGATCCTCGTAGGTGTATGGCGAGTTACACGCCGGGCAGGGTGGCAATTGCGACATAATCAAATCTCCGGTGTGTCATGACGGGGCTGCGCCTGATTGGCATAGCTGACCCCGTGCTTTTCAAGGTATTCGCGAATTAACTGACGCACGACTTGTGAGGGCGTGACATCTTGTAAGGCACACAGCTGTTCAAAGGCATTTTTCTTGGTGGGATCAATAAGAATCGTGAGGCGTGCAGTTTTTTGTTCCATTTCTCCGTCTCCTCGTCAAAGGCTTGGCGGCGACAGGTAATAACATCGTGGCCTTATTACAATTACATGATAATGAAATTAGCGAACAATGATAATACGGACTATACTGGCCCGGTCAAGACTTGTTAGAGGGTTGGCATATGTCACATCGAGCCCATTTGTTTTCCTTGCGTATTGGGCATGCCTTTCGAGAGAGTTGTTTTGCTGAGCCTTACACTGGTCTTCGCTTCCGGAAAGATCTGCTTGCCGGGCTGACGGTAGGCATTATTGCAATCCCTTTGGCGATGGCGTTGGCGATTGCCAGCGGTGTGCCGCCGCAGTATGGTTTGTATACCGCTGCAATAGCCGGTTTTGTGATTGCGCTGACCGGTGGCTCTCGTTTCAGTATCTCCGGCCCAACCGCGGCCTTTGTTGTTATTCTTTATCCCATTACACAAAAGTATGGACTCAGTGGCTTGCTGCTTGCCAGCGTCATGGCGGGCATGATGCTGGTTGTGATGGCGCTGTTTCGATTGGGACGCCTGATTGAGTACATACCCGAACCGGTCACGCTGGGGTTTACCGGCGGTATTGGCGTGGTCATCGCCACACTGCAAATTAAAGACTTTTTTGGGCTGCCGATTGAGTCCATGCCTGAGCATTACATTGAGAAGGTGACTCTGCTCGCGCAATCCTTTGGGCATCTGCATTGGCCCAGTGTGTTAGTCGCCATCATCACCCTAGCAACGATGTTGTTATGGCCCCGCCTTAAAACACCTGTTCCCGCCCATCTGCCTGCCGTGATAATTGGCAGTCTGGTGGCCTTGCTGCTGAATAATGCAGGCATGGGCGTCGACACGATTTACTCGCGCTTCAGTTATGTCGCCGCTGACGGCAGCGTTGCACAAGGTATTCCACCCATTTTGCCGGGATTCCAATGGCCGTGGTTGCACGCTGGTGCGGATGGATCGCCACTTGTCATCAGTTGGAGTCTGATGCGCGATTTAATACCCGCCGCGTTTGCGATTGCCATGTTGGGCGCAATTGAATCGCTGTTGTGTGCCGTGGTACTGGATGGCATGACGGGAAAACGTCACAGTGCGAATAGTGAGTTACTCGGGCAGGGCATTGGCAATATTGTGACGCCGTTTTTTGGTGGTATCACGGCCACCGCAGCCATTGC
>JAUSPW010000511.1 GCA_030652635.1 Pseudohongiella sp.
TTTCCCAGACAAACACGTAGCTGCGCAACGAAAGCGCCAGGAGCAATCCAATCAATGCGCCAGCCGCCACACAACTCCAGATACTGTGAGTCACCGCGGCCATCCACCATCGGCTGATTCCAATACGCGCGCTCAACCCTGCAAAAGACCGCGCCAGCAGCGCTGTCTTGTTGCCAGCAAAGCGGGAACTCAGCCAGAACCAGACACGACCCATGGAAAGCTCGCTCGGCGTCATACCCAGGCTCAGCATCCAGAACACGAGCATCAACAGATTAAAACCCAACAAGGCGCCCAGTGCCCAAAGCACGTTCACCGGCGCATCACTATTGCCCATGATCCCGAGAGCAGCAGACATTCCGCCAGCAAATGCCAGCAGCCACATGACAATCAACATCAATCCTGAGCGCTGTCGCCAGACATGCAAGGCATCTTTGAGCCCAGCATGTTGTGAAAGCTTTTCTGCCCAAGCGAGCACACGCTGTTCTGGATTGCCTTGTTGTTGCCGGGCAAAGCGCTCCGCATCCAACTGCGGTTGAGGGGCTAGCAACGCCAGATCAAGTCGAACCGATTCCGCCAGCCAACGGTCGCTGAATACAAAACGCCGATCCTTCAGCGAACTGGATGCCTGATTCAGTGACACGTTTTCTTCCTCCACACACCTTGCATTATTGAGCCAGTCGGCATTCTAGCTGATCGCGTCTGACGACAGTACACCGATTGCGTTAGACTCAGGGCATAACCGCAGCCACATCGCATTGATGTACACTCGCACACTCTGTAAACGATGCAACAGGATAACATTATGGCCACCATCACTTTTTACGGCGCCGCTCAGGAAGTCACCGGTTCCTGCTATCTGGTTGAATCCCCCGCATTGGGCAAGGTTCTGTTTGATTGTGGTATGCATCAAGGTGGGGATGCGGTAGACAGGGTTGGACATGACACATTCCCGTTTGACCCGAGGAAAATTGACGCTGTTGTGTTATCTCACGGACATCTTGACCATTCCGGCATGCTGCCAAAGCTTGTGCATGACGGATTCAAAGGTCCGATTTATTGCACACAGGCAACACGCCAGTTGCTGAGAATTCTGCTGGAGGATGCCTTCGGCTTGTACGAACGTGATCTGGAGCGCGACAATCTTCGTCGTTTACGCAGTGGCCGCACGCCCATTGAAGCGGAATATACCATTCGTGATGTCGAACACGCGTTGCATCAATGTGTTCCACAACCCTACCATGGGGCTTTTGACATCGGCTCCTCCGCGCGCGTGCGCTTTCTGGATGCCGGCCATATTCTGGGATCTGCGATCGTCGAGCTAACCCTGACCGAACGCGGAGAAGACAAGATCATGGTGTTCTCTGGCGACCTTGGTAACAACGACTCCGCGCTGATGAATGACGCCGAAACCCCAGACAAAGCCAATCTTGTGCTCATGGAAGGTACCTATGGCGATCGTAATCACCGCAACCACGACGAAACTGTCGACGAGTTACGTACCGTACTTCGCGAAACCTGGGCACGCGATGGCAATGTGCTCATTCCGGCCTTTGCCATCGGCCGCTCGCAAGAACTGATCTTTCATCTGGGCTGCCTGTACCACGCCGGTGAACTGGATAACTGGCAGATATTCCTCGACAGCCCAATGGCAATAGAAGTCACCGAAGTCTATGACCGCTGGCTGCATATCATGGACGACACTGACATTCGCTGCCTGACCGATGCCGGCCGTGAATCATTACGGAGCTTCCTGCCGACCTTAAAACTGTGTCGCAGTGCCGAAGAGTCCATGGAAATCAATAAAATCAAACAGGGTGCCATTATTATTGCTGGCAGTGGCATGTGCACGGGCGGTCGTATCCGTCATCACTTCAAGCATCGCATCTGGCGAGAAACCAGCACGGTCATTTTTATTGGCTTTCAGGCACAGGGGACGTTGGGACGCCTGTTGGTTGACGGCAAAAAAGAAATCAAAATGTTTGGCGAGGAATTTAAAGTACGCGCCCGCATAGAAACCATCGGGGGCTTGTCAGCGCATGCTGGACAAAGCGCACTGATTGACTGGGCAGCGAATTTTAAAGACAAACCCCGACTGTGCCTGGTGCATGGGGAAGCCACAGCTTTGGAAGCACTCTCTCAAAAACTGTGGTTGGACAAAGGTATTCGTTGCGACGTGCCAGCCTATGGCACCAGCTTTGTGTTCTGATCGGCTCAACCCGGAAACGACACCAAGGCGTCCGCAAGCAACGGTGCCAGATCAATCTGATTACTGTCATCAGCGATACTATTGCTGGTGACAACGCGCAGACCATTGCCTTGCATGTCCGCCAAGGCACCCTGTGCAAATATGCCATGCACCGCGATACACACTGGGTTTGCCATACCAGCATTCATCAGGTGTTGAGCGGCCTGAATCATGGTTTTTCCTGTGCTGATAATGTCATCAACCAGAACGGGCGTGCGATCCAGGTAGTTCGCTACATGCGGCAAAGATACCTGCACATCGTGATCGCCAAAGCGCTGTTTTTCCAACACCTCCCATGGACAACCCGCTGCCTCAGCTACACGCGCAGCCCACTGCTCTGATTCACTGTCCGGACCAATCACCAGTGGATTATTTATATGTTGTTTGATCCACTCAGCAATCGGTTGCACGGCCGTTAATGACAGAGCAGGAATGCTGTAAACCTCATCGAGTTGATGAATGCGATGCAAGTGAGGATCCACTGTCAGCAGCCAGTCCAAGTGCTGGCTGATCAATCTTGCAAAATAATGCGAGCTGATACCTTCGCCCTCGTTAAAGCGCTTGTCCTGACGCATGTAAGCCAGATACGGCGCCACCAGGCCCACGCGCGCGGCACCCAAGTCACGTAAGGTATCTGCCAGTAACAACAGTGGCAGCACACGACTGTCGGGTTGATGCAGCTGGCACAGAATAGCAACATCGCGTCCCCGCACATCATCGAGAACCCGGATATAACTTTCTCCATCCGGGAATTGCCGCAGAATCATATTGCCGGCCGTCCAGCCGGTACGCAGCAACAGACTCTGCGACAGCGCCTGCTGACCTGGCATCGCAAACAATAATCGAGTCATACCACTTCTTCCTCTATATGCAGAATCTGAGGATGGGCGTGATAAAAATCCAACGCATACTCCAGTTCTCCCAACGCTTCAGCGTGCAAGGTCATCAACGCTTGACCAGCTTCGACGACATCACCCAGTCGCACATGCATACTGATGCCAGCGGCTGGCGCATTGGGTGCACCGGCAAGACTGGCAAGACGGGAAATCACCCGATTATTGAGCATGGCAACCACACCACGTTTATGAGCGACCAGTGTCTGCTTATGCGCAGCGACCGGAGGCACTTTGAGGCCGCCCTGTGCTTCGCATATCGCCTGAAACTTGGACCAGGCAACTCCGCTGTCCAGCGTTTTACTGGCCATGGCCATTCCTTCACCAACGCCACATGCCTGCCCCATTTCCAGCAAAACCGCCGCCAGCACAAGGGCGCGCTGCCTCAGCTCCGGCGATGCGCCCGGCTTATTCTGCAGTACTGCCAACAAATCATAGGCTTCCAGCGCTGGACCAATACCAAATCCGACCGGTTGTGTGCCATCGGTCAGTATTGTGCGGACACTCAATCCTAGCGCTGCGCCCGTTGAGGTCAGTTGCATAGCCAATCGTTCTGCGAGTTCTGTGCTGCGTACTTTTGCCGTTGGCCCTACCGGAATATCGATCAACACATGCGTAGAACCTGCTGCCACCTTTTTTGATATGACAGATGCCACCAACTGCCCTTCACTGTCCAGATCCAGAGCACGCTCAACGCGGATAATAATGTCGTCGGAGGGACTCAATGCCACCGAGCCGCCCCACGCCAGGCAGCCCCCCTGCTGATCAACAACCTCTCTCATCCGGTCGAATCCAAGATTCACCTCGGTCAGGGTTTCCATTGTGTCTGCGGTGCCGGCGGGTGAGGTAATCGCGCGCGATGATGTTTTGGGCATGGTAAGCCCGTTGGCAGCCACAATGGCAACCACAATAGGCGTGGTCCGGTTGCCTGGTAAACCACCCACACAATGCTTGTCCACAATGATCCGGTCTGCGCCCCACTTGATATGGCGACCAACATCGACCATTGCTCGGGTAATGTGTATGGTTTCTTCAAGATTCAGGTTAGAGGCAGCGCAGGCGGTAACATAGGCAGACAGCTGAATGTCAGAGTATCGGCCATCACTGATATCACGAATTATCTCTTTGGCACCGTGCTCACTGAGCGGTTTACCATAGAGCTTTCCTCGCACATGGCTCATGGAATCAACCGGCGGGGCATGGCGAAACGTGGCTTTTTCGCCTTCATTGGCTTTGAGCAGTAACCACGCAGCTTCACTCAGCCCGGCTTTTTGGTGACTGAACAGATCACCCTTGACGATGTCGAGGGTTGCGATGATTGATCGATCTCCGGCACAAATCTGCACGCGACCCTGCGCATTAAACCCTTCAGAACGGCACACGTGACAATCTTCACGCATGTAAACAACGGGCTCTTGATGGGTATCAATGCCAAGTCGGGTCAGGTATAAAAAATGTTTGTCCATCATTGGAGTATAGCCGGATTACCCTGGCCAATGGCAGCTTCATAGTGCGCAGGTTCCAGCCACCGCTGTGCATCACATCCCAGCAGATCAGCAACTTCGATCACAATATGCGCCCACGTCTGGCCATTGGCGTACAGCATGCCAAACAGATCCAGCGTCCCACCCAGATTGCGATAACCCATAAAACGACTGTTTGCTGCACCAGTATCCAGGCGACGCAAGGTGCCCGAAAGTGGCTCCGCACGCGTATGCGAAATAAACACACGGTGGGTGACCGCAGGAATAATCTGGGTAATCTGTTCCGGCGTCCACACAAAAGCGGCCTCCATGGCATCTCGCGGTTCCCTGAAACGGCCCGGTTCCAGAATCGCGACCACGGAGCACGGTATTGCGTTGTTGCGCAACACATCCGCAGCGCGTTGCGCGGACTCCAATTGAAAAGCACCAAGCGCCAATAACTGCACCTGGGGATTATCATCATGGCTGATCAACAACGCGCCGTTATGCACTGCCTGCTCAGCTTGAGCCTGATGCGTGACAACCGGCACCTGCCCCCGCGGCCCCACAACCACCGCAATGCGCCCGCGTTGTTGATATAACTGAAAAAGCAGTGCGACAGCGGTGTTGCTGTCGAACGGGAAAAATACCGGTGCAACGTCAGACATCTCACCTAACCAGGTTTCACTCAATACCGGATTCTGCCGGGAGATACCGTTCCTGCCATTTTCCCAGGTTTGACAACTGACCAGAATAGGCACAGACAACCAGTTGACCTCGCGACCACTGGCCGCCAGATGGCGCGCAAATATCGCTTCCTGACGCATCACCCCCAGCATTTTGATCGCAAACGCTTCATGACAGACAACCAGATTAAGACCTTGCTTGTTTGCCAACACTGCGCTGACGACCGCCTCTTCATTCAGAGCAGTAATGACCACACCATTCAAAGATTCTGCGTCGTCAGGCGCGGGTTCAGTCACTCGGTGACGCAGCATCTCCAGCGTGCTGTCCAGACAGTTATTGCGAATTTCATCCGGGTTCCCAATACGGACACGATGACAGGGATTCATCCCGGCCAGCTGCACAAACCACTCGTCTATGCGCTGCATGGGTGACGACAGGCCTCCGGGTGCGACATATCGAATAGCCGGC
>JAUSPW010000512.1 GCA_030652635.1 Pseudohongiella sp.
GGGCTGGGTACCGATGACCGTTTTATGTGGATCATCAGCACCTTTGATGACAACCGCACCGGCTATTTTTTCGAAACCAACCCCGCTGGCCTGCTGGGTGATGGCTTGATCGAGGGAGTCGGTGGCTTTAACAAGCGCTGGAATGGCATCTGGAATATCCGGACCGCCATTCAGTCCGATGGCTGGTCGGTGGAGATACGTATCCCGTTTTCAACGCTGAACTTTGACCCGTCGCTGGACGCCTGGGGCATCAATTTCCAGCGCACGATACGCCGTTATAACGAGGAGATTCTGTGGAATGGCTGGCGTCGTACCGAGGGACTGTTTCGTCCGGTGTATACCGGGCAGCTGCGCGGTCTCAGCGACATCAGTCAGGGCCGGGGCATCGAGCTCAAACCATTTGTGAATGCCTCCACCAACAGCGGCCCGAATGCGGGTGCTGCGCGGGGCAGTGAAGCCAAAACCGGTATTGATATCACTTATTCGCTGACGCCGTCGCTACGGGGTGCGTTGACGTTGAACACGGACTTTGCCGAAGTTGAGGTCGACAACCGTCAGGTGAACCTCACGCGGTTTCCGCTGCGTTTTCCCGAACAGCGTGAGTTTTTCCTGGAAGGCTCTGGTGTATTTTCGTTTAACTGGGCCGATCCGTTTTTTAGTCGGCGCATAGGCCTTGTCTCTGGTCAGGAAGTGCCGATCGACTTCGGTGCGCGTCTGGGTGGTCAGGTGGGTGACTACGAACTGGGTGTTTATCAGGTGAGAACCGGCGACACCATGCTCGAAAACGGCGATGGCTCGTTTCGGCCCTGGGCTGCGGAGGACTTTACGGTAGCCCGGGTGAAACGGCGGCTGTTTCAACAATCACACGTTGGCATGATCTACACACGCCGCGCCTCGGAGGACATTCCGGGCAATGGGCCTTTGTCTGACCGGCACACGCTGGGTGCCGACTTCAACTTCTTTACCTCGCAATTTTTAGGCAAATATAACGCCCAGGTCGAAGGGTTTATGGTCAACCATACTGACCCGGTAAACGGTGGCGATCTCAGTGGCTCCGAGCGACGCTCGCGAGGTGTGCGCATGGCCTTCCCCAACGACTTGATTCGGGTGCATTCGTCTCACCGAGAGTTTGGGGAGCAGTGGGATCCGGCAGTCGGTTTTGTCGAGCGTCGTGGCTTCCGCCGCCATCAACCTACACTGACCATCGCACCGCGCCCACAGAGCTGGGGCCTGGTGCGTCAGACCGAGCACGAAATTGAATTTGAGTACCTGACGGATCTGGATAACCGCTTGTTGACGCGCAATATTGATATCAAGCCGCTGCAACTGAACTTTGAAAGTGGAGATCGCTTTGCGGTAGAAGTGGGTCGCAATTTTGAACGCCTTGACCAGGCGTTTACGATATTCGGCAGCGGTGCGGAGGCCATTCGCATCCTGCCCGGTGATTATCACTCCAACAGCTGGTCGGTTGAAGGCAGCACCGCTGGCCGCCGCATGCTCTCTGGCAGCGCGGAATTTGAACGCTCCGAGTTCTGGGGCGGAGACCGCAACACCATGAACCTGTCCGGCACCATCCGATCTCGTAGCGGCGTCCAGCTGACCGCCAATTTTCAGCATAACGAGGTGTCTTTACCACAGGGCGACTTTGACACCAATCTTGTGCGCCTGTCGTGGGCCTGGAACCTGAGTCCGTGGACCGCCATCACTGGTAATGTGCAGTACGATGATCTGTCAGAAGTTGTTGGTGTGTATGCGCGTCTGCGCTGGATTGTGCAACCCGGCAATGACATCTTCCTTGTCTGGAGCAACAACTGGTTGTATGACGATGGTCCATTGAGCGACAGCCGCTTTAACACGCTGTCACGCGGTGGTGCGGTGAAGGTGAACTACACGCTGCGTTTCTGATGGGGCAGGCGCTATTCAACTCCTTTTTAGGGCTACGCTCAGCGGCGTTGTTCGTGTATATAGTCAGGGGTAGACGGCATATTTTTAAAGACTCCAACAACAATGACAAGCACCGAACCCGTTAAGCAATCACCACCCGAGCACATGCGCACCATGCGACGTGTCGCTATCAGCATGCTGCTGTTTGGCGGGCTGGTGTGCCTGTCGGGCGTCTGGATCACACAAACAACACCGGAGTCCAAGCTGGCCCAGGGTGTTGTTGCTATTTTGTTTGTCCTCTCTGGATTGCTTGTCACCGCGCTGCCCGCACGGCGCCGTCTGCTGGAGGCGTATTCTTTCTGGGGTATCTTCCTCATCAGCGGCTTGATTGCCGTGACCGAACAGGTGGCGATGGCTCCCAATTTTTTCCTATGGCCAGTTGTTTACAGTGCCTACTTCAGCACTCGCCGGGTCACCATTTTTGCAGTCATCTGGATGGCGGTGACACTGGCCATCAGCTTGTGGCTGAACACGGCAGTCGACTTTAAAACGGACACCTGGGTTGCAGTGGTGGCGACGGTCGGGCTGATGGCGGCGTTGATCTCGACCATGACGCAGCGAGAAATGAAACTGCGGGAAAAACTGGAAAAAGCAGCAGACACCGACCCGCTGACCGGTCTGATGAACCGGCGTTCGTTTAACCCGCAACTTGAAAAGCAGTTGGCAAATGCTGTGCGGCAAAAACAACCGCTGAGTATCGTGATGTTCGACCTTGATCACTTCAAAAAGCTGAACGATGTACATGGGCACCTGGTGGGTGATAAGGCGTTGCAAGCCGTTGCCGAGGTGCTGCGATCACAGTCACGCGACGGCGATCTTGTGTCGCGTTTTGGTGGCGAAGAATTTGCGGTAGCATTGCCCGGCGCTGATGTGGACCGCGCCCGGGCTTACACCGAACGCGTCGCCGCTGCTTTGGCATCCACCGAATTTATCGCCAGACTTGAATTGACAACCAGCGCAGGCATCGCGTCGATCGCTGAGGGCGTGGACACCGCGCAACATTTATTACAGCGCTCTGACGAGGCACTGTACGCGGCCAAAGCCGGTGGGCGATGCCGCAATGCATATTGGGACGGCAAAATTATTGTTGGCGCCCGCTTTGGTGAGGCAGTTTTGTCGCTCTAACAGTTTTGACACCCCCACCCTTCTGTGTTATCACCTCTATAAACATCGCCAAAACAGACATCCATGGATTCAGGCATTTTTTGCCTGGAAGGAGCCAAGGTGAGCATTGTCAAACAGAACAAGATTCTGATCGTTGAAGATGAAACCATTGTTGCGATGGACATTAAGCGCCGACTGGAAAAACTTGGTTATCAGGTAACCGGGTTGGCTGCGAAGGCAAAGCAGGCTCTTGAGCTCGTTGAAAATGACCAACCGGATATTATCCTGATGGACATTCATCTCAATGACACGCTCGATGGCATTGATATTGCCAATCAGATCAATCTCAAATATCGCATCCCCGTCATTTTTGTGACCGCCTATTCTGAAGACTCAACGATGAGTCGCGCCAGTCAGGCTCGCCCTTATGGATATCTACTGAAACCTTTTTCAGAGCGGGATCTGTGCGCCGTGATCCGGATCTCGCTTGAACGTTCCAAATGGGACATGGAGCTGCTGCGCCGCGAAGCACATCTCAAACTGGCGATTGACGCGGCCAACATGGGCACCTGGGAAATTAGCGAGCATACGGGCAGCTATATTCAGCTGGCCAATCTCCCGAATCAGGATCTGGCACACATCTCAAGCTGGGAAGAATTTCGTCTGTTGATTACAGCGTCTGATAGAACACGCGTCGACATCGAGATCATTGCTCTGCACAGCAGAGCGAAGGACACCGTTGAGGTAGAGTTTGAAATTGTTGATCCGCGCGCGAGACCGCGTTTTTATGTTCTGTATGGTATTGCGGGCAAATTCGGGGCCTTGCATGGCCGGGACGCCGTGGGTGTGATTCAGGACATCACCGAGCGCAAACTGGTTGAAAAGGAACTCAGGCAAGCCGCGCTGGTCTTTAACACCAGCTCGGAAGCGATTGTTATCGTCAATCAGGATCTGGCTGTCATGAATGCCAATTCAGCGTTCTACCGGATGACTGGTCAAAATGAAGCGGAAGTTCAGGGCCAGACGCTGGCCTTGTTGTCCTCGGGCAATGTCGGACTGGAAGTCTGGACAGACATGACGGCCAAACTCGCTGAAGGCGCGAGCTGGCGTGGTGAAATCCGCTCGTATCGATCAAATGGAGAGCTTTTTAACGCACTGGTCAATATCTCGCCAATCACCCAGGCAGGCCACACAAACTGGCAGTTTGTCATCCTGATTTCTGACATATCAGAGATCCGAAGTGCCCAGGCAGAGCTGGCATATATCGCCTACTATGACGCGCTCACTGAACTGCCCAATCGCCTTTTGTTTATGGATCGGCTGGACATGGCCATGGCGCGCGTCGAACGCACGAATCAACAATTGGCGCTGTTGTTTATCGACCTTGATCACTTCAAACGCGTCAATGACACGCTGGGACATCAGGTGGGAGACCAGATGCTGCGCAAGGTTGCCGATAGATTGCGTCCGGTTTTGCGACACTCAGATACCTTGTGCAGAATTGGCGGCGACGAATTTATTGTGATGGTGGACACCTTTACAGCGATCGACGATCTAGAGGTGTTGGCCCGAAAAATCATTGATGTGGTGCACCAACCCATGTTGCTCGGCAACAATGAGTTTATGCCGGCTTGCAGTGTTGGCATCAGCATGTATCCCACAGATACCCGTGACAGGGACGATCTGGTGAAGATGGCAGATACCGCCATGTATTCCGCCAAAAATATGGGTCGGTGTTGTTTCGCGTTTTACCAGCCACAAATGACCCGACAAGTGGCGCACTACCTGAACCGCGAGCAGGAACTGCGCCAAGCGCTGCAAAAAGGCGAATTTGTGCTGCATTACCAGACTCAGTTCAGTGCAGATGAACGGTCCATCATAGGTGTCGAGGCGCTGATCCGCTGGCAGCAT
>JAUSPW010000516.1 GCA_030652635.1 Pseudohongiella sp.
ATCCAGCTCCTGGCAGCGCTGGGCTGCATATACCAAGGCGTAGGCTTTGGCATCGCGTGATCGCCACCAGTGGTTCAGTAGCAAAACCAGCAATGCCAGCCCGATCAAATCCAACAAGGTCAACATAAACCATCGATTATCAAGGAGCCGCTCCAAATAGTGGCTGTACCCCATTCTGAGTGAACAGCACATAGTCATTGATGCCATCGCCGTTGACATCGGTGACGCGTAGCGCTATTCCAGCACTATTTTTGTTAGCTTGCCAGTACGCTGTGTCAGCGGCTGACGGCGGGGCCACAAAAAACGACGGTTTAAAGCGACCCGCACCGCGCACCAAGGCTGTGAAACCAACAAGATCGCTAGTCACAGGTGCCAGTTCGATGGACACCCGGCGACCAGACACCACCAGCAAGCGGCCAGCGCGCAGGTAATACAGGCCCTTAGGGACGGACGCCGGCACTATGCGGGTGTTCTGTATCGCTGCAGCGTACCGTTCACCCGGAACAGCAATGGGTTTGACTATGTTCAGCCGCAAAAACTGGCTGGTGATAGTCTCAAGAACTGAGACCCCGGCAGGCTTATATCTCTTTCATAACACCCTGCTGCGGGCAGAGTCCTTTCTCCCCGTCAACGTCCTTCGTTGTGATCAGCGATGGTTATAATGGCACATGGACTGGTCATGCTTATATTAGCCAGTTGGGTTAGAGGTATTGCTGATCGACCGTTTTGTTGTAAGCTCGGCTCAACATTACCTCATCAATCGGCACTCTGCATTGGACTACTGTTGACATGAAAAACCACCTACTTGAAATTTTTGCCGCAGGTTTGTTTATTCTGGGCGCAACAACCTTGCCCGGCGCCGCCACCGCGCAGGCACCATCCGGAGAGTCACTTATGAACGAAACCTCACCCATCGACGGTATCAATTTCCAGTTTGTGCAATCCAATGGCATCCGTATGCGCGTGGCCACCATGGGTGACAGCGGCCCGTTGGTGATCATGGCGCACGGCTGGCCAGAGTCATGGTACTCCTGGCGACATCAGATTGTGGCCGTCGCAAATGCCGGATACCGGGTGGTCGCGCCCGATATGCGTGGTTACGGTGCGACCGATGCCCCCGCCAATGTTGAGGACTACAACATCACTGAGATCGCTGCCGACATGGTGGGTCTGGTGGATGCCTTTGGCGAAGAAAAAGCCATCATTATTGGACATGACTGGGGTTCAATTGTGGCCTGGAACACCGTCTTGCTGCACCCGGACCGA
Source organism: Pseudohongiella sp. (assembly GCA_030652635.1). Taxonomy (GTDB): domain Bacteria; phylum Pseudomonadota; class Gammaproteobacteria; order Pseudomonadales; family Pseudohongiellaceae; genus Pseudohongiella. The sequence continues at coordinate 1,267 of JAUSPW010000516.1, forward strand.
TTCTCAGCGCTAGTGGCCATGAGCGTGCCATACAGCGGCCGCGCCGCACAGTCGCCGCTGCTAAGCTGGCAAGAGGCTTATGGGGATAACTTCTACTACATTCTTTACCACCAAGAGCCTGGTGTTGCCGAAGCCGAATACGACGCTGATCCTTCGGGCCTGCTGAGCCGTCTGTATCTGTCACCTAACTCACCTCGCGAACCTGCCACCATTACTGATCGCAAACGCAGTGCCGGTGGCTGGATCGGGCGCATGGGCAAACCGACTGGCTTACCTGACTGGCTGACCCAGAACGACCTCGACTACGTTGTTAATCAGTTTAAAGCAGCCGGTTTTCGTGGCGGTGTGAACTACTATCGCAATTTTCATCGCAACTGGGAAATGACTCCGCAACTGGCTGATGCGCGCGTTACGGTGCCTACACTGTTTCTGGCGGGTGAAAAGGATGTTGTGATTGCCGGTGCCCCACAAGCCCGTCTGGAAGGCGCAATGCGCAGAGTGGTTGACGACCTGCGCGGCGTGATTCTGATACCAGAGGCAGGCCATTGGATTCAGCAGGAACGTCCTGAAGAAACCAATGCCGCCGTACTCGAGTTTCTGAAAGGCCTTTAATGGGTGACTACTGAATACCTGTGGGTTTGCCATCAAGGCTGCGGGTATTTTTGTCTTTCCAGTATTGTTCTATGCCGTCGCGACCTTTGTTGAGCGCCCATTTATCAAGTGTGGGCCGATCACCTTGGTACTCATAGTATGGCACTGCAAATCCGCATGAAGTCTGCACAAGTGTCACGTCTTGCACAAAAATCTGGCGAGCACCTGTATACGCAGGAAATTGCTCAATACGCTCAGCCCATTCTTTGTCCCAGGCGTGAATCACACGCGCCGTGCCATACAAGCGCATGATCACGGGCTGTTTTTCAAAGGAACAGAACATTACCGTCATACGGCCATTCTCGAGCACATGCGCAGCCGTTTCATTGCCACTGCCGGTCAGGTTCAACCACATAATCTGTGAGTGGCTGATCACCCTGAAGCTGTCCATGCCTTTTGGGGACACGTTGATCAAACTGTCCTCACCGGCGGTACCCACAAAAAACAGCTTTTGGTGCCGGATAAACTCGATGTGCTCATCTGTCATTGCTTTAAAGCGTTCACCCATCACAAGCATCCTTTTGTCGTTGGCATAAAAAACAGAGCCGGCTTCACAGCGCCAGCGACTTCATCACGCGCTGAGTGCTGCCTACTTCTGCCAGCAGCTGTGTACAGGCAAATGATGACATGGCAGGATTCATCAGCCAACCCTGAATACTGTCACAACCGCAGGAACGCAAAAAATCCAACTGCTCTTCAGTCTCTACCCCTTCGGCCAATACTTCCAGACCCAGACTTGCCGCCAGATTCACCAGTCCTTTGACAATGGCGGCACTCTTGTTATCGCGCGCAAGCCCCCCCATAAAGCTGCGGTCTACCTTGAGTGTATGCAGCGGGTACAACTGCAATGATGCCAGTGAGGAATATCCGGTGCCAAAATCATCTATAGAAATATGTAAACCCAGACCCACCATGCGCCGCAAGGTGTCAGCAACAATGGCTGGATTATCCATCAGTGCCGTTTCTGTCAACTCAAGACCCAGCAATTGCGGATTGATCCCGGAGCAATCCAACAGATTTTCAATCAGTTGGCAAAGCACGCCTTCGCGCCTGAAGTGCACTGCCGAAATATTCACTGACACCCGGTTGTGATACCCCATGTCTTGCCAGATTTTAATCTGGGCACAAACCTGTCGCAGTATCCATTCTGTGACCGGAATAATCATGCCATTGGATTCTGCCACCGGAATAAATTTGTCAGGCGAGATCCAGCCAACCTCTGGATGATCCCAGCGCAGCAAGGCTTCAAAGCCGATAATGTCCTGATTGGCTACATCGTACTGCGGTTGGTAAAAGACTATCAATTCCTGCTTTTCAAGCGCCCCAATCAACCAGCTTTTTAATTGCGTTTGCTGTTGTTGATGCAGGCCCATGGTTTCGTCGTAAAAACAGGCGGTACGGCGCCCGGCACCTTTTGCTTTGTACATGGCGATGTCTGCCATGCTCAATAACGTCTCGGTATCATTGCCATGCAAGGGATAGTTGGCAACCCCCAGACTGGCGCTTACCACAAACTCGGATTGCCCAAGCATAAACACGTGACTGAGCACTGACAGAATTTTGTCAACGATGGCGCGAGTCGCCTCGGGATCAGCCATGTTCTCGGCCAGAATAACAAACTCGTCACCGCCAAAACGCGCAACGGTATCCCCCTCGCGCATCACTCCAGCCAGGCGGCGCGCCACCGTCACCAACAATTGATCACCCAGACTGTGACCCCAGCCATCATTGATGTCCTTGAAGTTATCCAGATCAATCATGATCAGCGCAAAACCACTTTGTTGACGGCGCGCCTGCACCAGGGCACGTTCCAGCCGTTCCCTCAACAAGGCGCGATTGGGCAGACCCGTCAGCAGGTCATGATTAGCCCTGTGCAGCATCTCAGCTTCCAACTTCTGGCGCTCCGTCACATCTCGGATAAATGCGGTAATCTGTCCACCGTGGATACCTTGGTGAAACCCGAGTGCAATATCCAGGGGCACCTCTTTTCCATCCTTGCGCCGACCAACCAGCCCGCGGGTTGTCGACATGGGTCGCCCGGTGGGTGTGCGCACATACTCAGCGCGTAAATGACTGTGTCGATCACGCATGGAAATCGGCAACAGCATCTCTATTTTTTCTCCCACCAGCTCTTGCTGTGAGTACCCGAACATGTCCTCGGTGCGCGCGTTCAGAAAAGTAATTTTGCCACTGGCATCCACCCCTACAATGCCATCGGGTGCATTGCGCAGCAGTTCATCCATCTGACTGGCGTAATATTGCAGGCTCTGGTTTGCATCTCTGAGCCGAACTACCGGAAGGCTGATGTTGTTCAAGAAAATGGATCGATACAAAAACACGTAAGAAATTGCTTTATAAACGTGAGCCAAAAAACTGGCAGGATCCATCGCCTCAACACTGAGCAGAAACAAGCTTTGGCTGGCAACCATCAAACCAACTGCCAAGGCCAATCCAGAGCGGTTTGGTGCGTCGATGGCACTTTTCCCCATCAACAACCAGTACAGTGTGATTACATGGACAACAATCACCAACATATCCAACAAGCCAGACATCAGACTGGTATTTGATAGCGGCTGAAGCACAGCGGGGGAAAAAATAAACAGCAGACTGAGACCTAAAGCCCCCGTCAGGGTCACCGCCAGATACAGCGCTTTGGATAACACTGCCTTGGGAGGCTGCATATCTGGACGAGGCATCACAAATACCAACAGCGCAATGGCGGCTATCAGACCGGCGATCAATCTGAATGCAAAGGCTTTTTCTGAGGTGTTTGTGGTCAGAAAATCCGGCATACCTTGATAAGACAACATATGCGCCGTGTCAAACAGTCCTACCGCCAGAAATGCACAGGCCAGCAACACCGAAGCTTTTGGCCGCGATTCATCCAGCACATGCCAGCCAACAATAAAAATGCAGGCGCTCACCACCACCGAGAACAGCATAAGCGCAGAGTGCACCCAGAAAAAATGTTGAGTGGAAGTCGGTGTTGATTCGGTAAAGGTCTGTAACAAAATCCACAGAATAGGCGTCAAACCAATCATGAAACCGCCCAAACCTTGCAGCGATCTGTTAAAAATAAGCTGATGCGTTTTAGTCACATTCACAGCCTCGCGCCAGCCAGAATGCTGGCGTCTGACACGTACTTGTTGTCATTTGTTATTGTTATGCGCATAGCAATTACGTTTGTGGCCATTTGAACGCAAGATTTAAGCATCTTGCATCCGTTACCACCGTCAGCGGCAGCTGATTTTGTATCAGGATTTCCCTAGCTCTAACTTGACACTTTACTGCTCAATCAACTGATGTCGTAAGGCATACCTCACCAGATCGGCAATGGATTCCAGCCCAAGTTTTTGCATGATGCGAAACTTATGGGTACTGACGGTCTTGGGCGACAAAAACAACTGCTCAGAAATCTTGTTCACACTGGTGCCTGAGGCCAGCATCAGCATGATCTGTAACTCACGCTTTGAGAGTTTGTCGTGCAATTTCACGTCGGGTTTGTTTTTGCTGGACATGATCAGACTGACCGCAATCGACGGATCAACATAACTGCCGCCCGCTGCACATTGCCGCGCAGCCGCAAGAATGGTTTGCGGCTCGCTGGTTTTGCTCAGGTAGCCATTGGCGCCAGCCATCAGCGCAGCCTCGGCCACCTGACTTTCTAATAACATGGAGAACACCAGTATCGGCAACTCGGGACGCGCCTCACGCACTTTGGCAATCAAATCAATCCCGTTTGAACCAGGCATATTCAAATCCAAAATCAACAAGCAGATCTCGGGGTTTTTAATCGCCGACATCACTTGTTCGCCATCACAGGCTTCTCCTATCAACTCCATATCAGGTGCCAGCTCAATCAGACTGCAAATACCGTGTCTGACAACTGCATGATCATCGGCTACCACTATTCTTATCAATTCAAACAGCCCTCGTTGTTATCATAGAAAAGTCATTCAAGGGCAAGGTCACACTGATACTGCACCCTTTGCCGGGCGCACTTTCAATCGATGTCTGCCCCTGAAAATTCAGTGCTCTTTCCCTGATGCCAATCAATCCAAAATGCAAATCAGTGCTGATTTCATCAGGCTTAAAACCTCGACCATTGTCAGTCACCGAAATCGTCAAATCATGCGCGTCCTGAGTGATCCACACCAGCACCCGTGTGGCGTGTGCGTGCCGGACTACATTGGTCAAAGATTCTTGCAGGATACGGAAAGCAGCCGTGCGTAGCGCATCATTGAGCAAGGACTCATTAATATTGCTCTCCACACGGGCACTGATGCCAGCGGGTTCCACATAGTTTTGCAGCATCCATTGGCAGGCAGCCACCAGACCCGCGTCCAGCGCCGGTGGCCGTAGTCGGGCTGCCACATTACGCACCACATTGATGGTGTTATCGATGCGGGATTTTATGTCTTGTAGCTGGTCATTAAGCGGACCAATAGACCCGCCGTGTTTCATCTGCACCATGGCGGTCTGCAGTCGTAAGGCGGTCAAGTGCTGACCCATTTCGTCATGCAACTCTCTGGCAATACTGATCCGCTCTTGCTCACGGATATGTTCATTATGTGCCGCCAGTTTACGAATCAGCTCGCGTGAACGCAGCAGTTCAATTTCTTTTAACTTTGAATCGGTAATGTCTTGCACTGTGCCCAGACATTCACACTGAGTTCTGTCGTCATTCCATTGAAAATCGGCGCGCTCACGCACCCATCTGACCCGTTTACCCACAAAAATACGGTGCTCAAAATCGTATACCTCGCCTTCCAGTGCGTTGCGCCAGCGCAGCTGGAATACATCAAGGTCATCCGCATGTATCAGCAATGTAAAGGCTTCAAGGGTGACAGGTTTACCCTTCGGCAATCCAAAAATCCGGTACGTTTCCGCAGACCACTCCAACTCGCCCTGTGGCCAATTCAAACGCCAACTGCCGATGCGCCCAATCGTCTGGGCTTTCTCTAAGGCTGTTTCCCGATTCTTGAGTGCACGCTCTACCAGACGCTGCGCCTCAATCACGGATACTATGCGCACGTAAATTACCATCAAGGTAATGACCGATAACAGCAATAACACAAAGGCAGCCGTTCCAAACTGCCCCTGCCTTGCATATCCAAGACTTGCTGTTGCGGCGGCTACGATCAGCAGGTTAACAAGCGCGGCCACCTTCACAAACGCGCTTTGCCCAGGAAAACGCTCTTCCCATGCCAGATATATCGGATGACCAATCAGCAAGCGAGCAAGTGCAAGTGCAAGTGATGTAAAAAACAACAGAACCGCCAGTATTGGATTGACACTGCCAGCCAGAAAATTGTCGGGGGCTACCAAATCAATATTGAGCAAAAAAGCAGCGGAACGTGCCGCACTGAACAGCGCCATGCCAGCAATCAAGCAGAACGCTACTGCAATTGCAGCCCTTGATGCGATTCTCAACAAGAGCCCGGCAATTGATATCAGGAATAATAACTGCGCCTCAATCGCGGACATCCGTCCAGGCCAAGACGCAGATGTCACCGATGTATTAAGCAACAGTCGATACCATCCATCCGGCGGCAACCAGTTTGCTAACGACTGCGCCATAACAATGCTGGTCATTACGAGTGGGGTAATACCCAATATCAGTGAAGGCCCCCTCAAAGACAAGAAGCCAACCCTCATGGTCACCCCAATCACCAACATCACAAACAGGGTATTTTGACCAAGACCAGTGATTGGCGCCAAAAACCTCAGCGATTCTGCTGGCACGGACATTGTGACAAGAAGCAAGGCGAGACAACTTGCCATCACCAACGCTGCAATAAAATCAGGCGTTAACCAAGCGCCCAAATGTTGCTCAACTAGTGACAACAACGCATCCCGTGGCCTTGAAATTTTAGTCATACATACTCTGCAGGGATGAACTTGGCCACAACTTGGGTTGACGCGAATGCGTTCGTCGATTCTAGTGAAAACCTGATTCAAATTCACTGATCTACGTCATGCTTTTAATGCTGCCGCTGTAGGGTTTCACTTATTCTGATGAAGCAAAACCCTACTAGCAATGCAATGGGCATCCCGTTTCTTAAAAAAAATCCAAGACATTCTTTAACTTGGCCGTGCGCAGCTAAAGTCAAAGCCCGTTATTGACGACACATTCAGGCAACAACAAAAGCCTGCACACAAGCTCGCCCAGAGGAGTTTTGACAATGAATTTTATATTTGCCCCGGCCATCCACCTGCTTAACCGCGTTGGCTTCAAAACAAAATTTCTCGCCATTTTTCTGTGCGTCATGCTTCCACTGCTGTTGTTAAGCAGCATCGTTTTGCAGTCAGTCAATGATGACATAGCGCTGCTTTCCAACGAGCGAGCCGGTGTGCAGTTCATGACAGCAACACGCACGCCGCTGGACTTGATTCAACAACACCGGGGCTTAATGGCGACTATTGTGCGTAGTGGAGACAGCAGTGGAGACAGCAGTGCACAAAGCCGAGCCGCCGAACTGCGCACACGCATACAGAACAGCGTGAATGCACTGAGCAGTCACGCACTGAACAGCAGCGAATCGGTGCAAAGCAAACAGTTAATCCAATCCATTCAACAACAGTGGGCGAGTTTGAGTGGCAATCTGACCGCACTCAATGCTGATTCGAGTTTTGATGCTCATACCCGACTTATTCAGACACTCACGGAATTGATGCAACGCGCGGCGGATCACTACGAATTGTCACTCTCACCACACCTCGATACCTATTATCTTGGTGATGCCATGGTTCAACGTTTGCCGGCATTGACTGAAGCCATGGGGCAAGCGCGCGCCCATGCCAGCAGCGCGGCCGCTGAGGGCATTCTCAACAATACACAACGCATTGCGCTCGAAATCCTGTTGGTGAACATGACTGCTGCGCTCAACGATCTTGAGCAGGGCCTGGACAGCGCGTTTGCGGAAAATGCTGCGTTATCTCAAGTATTAAACAGCCTGCGTGTCCGCAACAGAGATGCCATCAGCCGACTGGCAAATGAACTGCGTACCAATATTATGGACCCGGAGTTTATTGTGGTCTCCGGCACAGAAATTTTTGATACCGCCAGCACCTCCATCAGTGCGAGTTATGCACTGTTCGACGCCATCAATCCTCTGCTTGATCAATTGCTGTCTGACAGGCTGGGAGACGCAGAAAAAATGCGTATGCTGGATATCGGGCTGGTTGTTGGCATCCTGTTGTTGCTCAGTTACCTGTTCACTTGCCTTTTTCTGGCCATCAATAAAAGTGTTCATCAGATTGCAGAGATGGCCAGCGCTGTATCTTCAGGCAGCTTGAATGCACGCGTGCAGGTAGATGCCAATGATGAGCTACGCCTGATTGGTGACAGCTTTAACAGCATTGCTTCCCAGTTTGAACAATTGATCAAGAAGATTATTAACGCAACCAACCAACTTGCATCCTCAGCGGAAGAATTGTCCAGCGTGTCGCGTCATAGTGCACAAAATGTGCTCAAACAACGATCGGATACAGACATGGTTGCTGTGTCTATCAATGAAATGAACGCCACTGTTCAAGAAGTCAGCCAAAGCACTTTACGCGCATCCACGGCTGCGGCGGACACTGACAATCAGGCTGTTCATGGTTCTGCGGTAGCCAAACGTGCTGCAACTGCAATTGAGGCCTTATCGGCAGATTTAAACGTCTCGGCTGAGGGCATGCAGCGCGTGGCTGTCGACAGCCAATCCATTTCAAGGGTGCTGGATGTCATCATGGGTATTGCAGAACAAACCAATCTGCTGGCTCTGAACGCCGCCATTGAGGCTGCCCGTGCGGGTGAGCACGGACGAGGTTTTGCGGTTGTCGCTGATGAAGTGCGCACCCTGGCCAACCGCACCAAAGACTCTGCCAGCGAAATTGATGGCATGATCCGCAATCTACAATCAGGTGTGCACTCGGCGGTGACGCTGATGGAAAACAGTCGAGACAAAGCGGGCCAAGGTGTTGCCCTGGCGAATCAGGCCACTCAATCACTCGACAGCATCACCGCAGCGGTGACCACCATCCGTGACATGAACATGCAAATCGCCAGCGCAGCCGAACAACAAACTGCGACCACTGAAGAGCTGAACCGGAATGTCACCAGTATTCGTGAACTGGCCGAGCAGTCAGCGGCAGGTACCGCACAAACCACGGCAGCCAGCGAAGAGCAGGCAATGCTGGCCAGAGATCTTCAGGAGTCGTTGTCGTCGTATAC
>JAUSPW010000523.1 GCA_030652635.1 Pseudohongiella sp.
AATGTGCCCCGAGGGTTGTTGACGCTGGTAACGATAACGACTGCCGGTTCTGAGGTACTCAAGACGTTTCTGCACCTCGCGTTCGATGTCGGAATCGCCGGTGCCAAACAGCCCACGACGAGCGTTGAAACGCAGGATTTCCTCAATGGCGACGCCGGCACGAATCAGTCCTTCCGGGTAGTTGAATATTTCCAGATAACGACGGTTCCAGGCTACCAGGCGTAATTCTTTATCGATCACGCTGATGCCCTGTGGAATGTTTTCAACAGACGCCTGCAATAACTCCCGGTTAAAGCGATACAACTGCGATGCCTCTGAGGCCCAGTCAACCACCTGATCGACTGCGACAGTTGAGGGGCTTGCCAGGCTGGTGATCAACAGGCGGCTTGCAGAGCTGCCAATGGCCCCCGCCAGTTCCCGTTCAAGTCGGACCAGCAAGGCCGGGTGCACCAGACGTTCATCCGGGATATTGGCAACCGCCAGGCCAAGACGGCGATCGAGGCCTGCTGCATCTCGCGCATCCATGAATCGCGATAACACGGCGCGCAGGCGTCCCCAGCTGACCTGTTGGCCATCCATGACTGGGTCGGGTTTTTGTTCCGGGCGGGTAAAGCGCAGCGCTTGTTGTTGGTCAGCGGCAGACGCCTGTGTCATCCACGATAACAAGACATAAATCGCTACGTTTACTGCCAGGCTCACCACCACGCCGTTGCTGATGGCCGTGTCTGTTAGTAGCTGAGAAGGGTTCACCGACGGCAGCAGCAACATATAGCTCCATACCAGTGTGCCTGCCAACAGACCACCCAGCGCGCCGGTCAGATTTGCTCTGATCCACAACAGGCCACCCAGCATGGAGGGCGTCAGTTGCGCCAACAAGGCCATGGCAATCAGGCCGTTGCTGACCAAGGGCAGCCCTCCCTGTGTGAGTTTGTGGTACACATACGCCAGCACAATAATTACCACCACGGTCAGACGCCGGGTCAGCAGAATCACGCGCGGCGTCAGATCCGACATCAGATTGCCGCTGCGGCGCGCCCGAATCCACAAGGGGGTAATCACATCGTTGGAAATCATGATGCTCAACGCCAGCGTTGACATGATCACCATACTGGTGGCGGTCGACAAACCACCAATAAAAGCAATCAGGCTGATGTCAGGACGATCGGCGAGCAAAGGCAATGCCAGCAGAAAAGTATCCTGTGTGCGCAGCTCTGGCGCCAAAAGCATGCCTGCCATAGCGATCGGCAAGATAAAAAAATTGATGGCAAACAGGTAAAGTGGAAATGCCCAGCGCGCTTTTTTGAGTTCTTCCGGATCGGTGTTCTCGATAAAGTTCACCTGGAATTGTCGAGGCAGAACAAACATGGCCAAGGCACCCAACAGCATATGGGTGACATAAATGTAGACGCCGTTTTCTTTAGGCTGGAACAGTGTGCGGGCAGTTTCGTCACTGGCTGTTTTCACAATCAGGTCATTGATGCCATCAAACAATTGCCAGCTTGCAAATACGCCCACAATACAAAATGCTGCCAGCTTGACTACGGACTCAAAGGCAACAGCGTCCATTAGCCCCGGGTGTTGCTCGGCCAGACTCAGGCGCCGGGCTCCAAACAGAATTGAGAAACCAATCATCGCCAGGCCAACAGCCGCCGCCAGATCCAGAAACCACGGTGCCACGGCGGGCCCCATGCCGGTAATGGCAGCAAAACTGGCGGCAACCGCGCGTAATTGCAGAGAAATGTAGGGAATCAGTGCGACAAGACAAATCAGCGCAACACTGGCAGCTAACAGCGGCGATTTACCATAACGTGAGCCAATCAGGTCAGCGATTGAGGTGAGGTTTTGTGCCTTGACCAGTTTGAGCATCTTGAGCTGAAACTGATGGGCAAACAGAAAAATACAGATTCCGCCCAGATAGGTGGGCGCAAACCACCATCCATACTGCGCTGCCTGCGTTACCGTGCCGTAAAACGCCCAGGTAGTGCAATGAACCCCCAGCGCCAGGGTATAACGCCAGGGTCGCGGCCCTTGAGCTATTTTGCGCTCACCACGAGAAGCAATGGTGAACAGCAGCAACAGGTAAGCAAAGGCAGCAATCAGGACAAAAGAAATCGGTAACATGGATTTAATCCCTTTATGCTAGAATTTGCGCCGTTTTCGTCATTGAATCAACCGGGAACCCTTACATGACAGTCATCAAGCAAGACGATCTGATCCAGAGTGTAGCCGATGCGCTGCAGTACATCTCCTATTACCATCCGCTGGATTTTATTCAAGCGGTGAATGAAGCCTACGAGCGCGAAGAGTCTCAAGCCGCCAAAGATGCCATGGCACAAATTCTGATCAACTCGCGCCTGTGTGCTGAGGGTCAGCGTCCAATCTGCCAGGACACCGGCATTGTGACAGTGTTTATGAAGATTGGCATGAACGTGCAGTGGGATGCCACCATGAGTGTCACAGACATGATCAATGAGGGCGTTCGTCGAGCTTACCTTCACCCGGATAATGTGCTGCGCGCTTCAATTCTGGCGGACCCGGCCGGCGCACGTAAAAATACCAAAGACAACACCCCGGCAGTGATTCATATGGAAGTGGTTGCCGGTGACACTGTTGATATCACAGTTGCGGCCAAAGGCGGCGGGTCAGAGAACAAAGCCAAAATGGTCATGCTTAACCCCAGTGACAGCATTGTGGACTGGGTCGTAAAAACGGTGCCAACCATGGGGGCAGGCTGGTGCCCACCGGGTATGCTCGGCATCGGCATTGGTGGTACCGCCGAAAAGGCGGCGGTGTTGGCCAAGGAAGCATTGATGGATCCGATTGATATCCATGAGCTGCGTGCACGCGGTCCGCAAAATCGTGTTGAAGAATTGCGTCTCGAAATTATGGATAAGGTTAATGCGCTGGGTATTGGCGCGCAGGGGCTGGGTGGTTTGACTACCGTGCTGGACATCAAGATCAAAGATTTCCCAACACATGCCGCGTCATTGCCAGTGGCCATGATCCCGAACTGCGCTGCAACCCGCCACGCGCACTTTGTGCTTGACGGTTCGGGCCCTGCACATCTGACGCCACCTAAACTGGAAGACTGGCCGCAGATCACCTGGGATGCCGGTCCAACGTCGCGTCGCGTCAATCTGGATACCGTGACACCGGAAGAAGTCGCGACCTGGAAACCGGGTGAAACGCTGCTGCTCAACGGCACCATGCTGACCGGCCGCGACGCCGCCCACAAACGCATGGTCGAGATGTTTGCACGCGGAGAATCACTGCCCGAAGGTGTGGATTTAAAAGGCAAGTTCATTTATTACGTCGGCCCGGTAGATGCGGTGCGCGACGAAGTTATTGGACCGGCGGGTCCGACCACCGCAACACGCATGGACAAGTTTACCGAGACCATTCTGGCCAAAACCGGACTGCTTGGCATGATTGGCAAAGCCGAGCGCGGACAGGCAGGTATCGACGCAATTCAGAAACACAAAGCGGTGTATATGATGGCGGTGGGTGGTGATGCCTATATGGTTTCCAAAGCCATCCGCGACGCAAAAATTGTGGCCTTCCATGACCTGGGTATGGAAG